>NZ_BAAJYR010000336.1:0-3909 GCF_057546605.1 Acidovorax sp. KPB24-03
CGGCCTGGCCGGTGGCGCCGCTGCACAGCCCCTGCCGGGCCAGGGCGTGCGCGTGCAGCCGCTGCAAAGCTCCATCGCGGAGGAGACCTTCCAGACCCTGCTGGTCGGCCGCGCGCTGCAAAAGCTGGGCTACGACGTGCAGCCCATCAAGGAGATCGAGTACGCCACCGCGCACGTGGCGATCGCCAACGGGGACGCCACCTTCATGGCGGACCACTGGGACCCGCTGCACGCGGACTTCTACAAGAACGCCGGCGGCGATGCCAGGCTGTGGCGCCAAGGCACCTATTCGCAGAACGCCGCGCAGGGCTACCTGATCGACCGCAAGACGGCCGAGAAGTACCGCATCACCCACATCGACCAGCTCAAGGACCCCAAGCTCGCCAAGCTCTTCGACACCAACGGCGACGGCAAGGCCGACCTCACGGGCTGCAATCCCGGCTGGGGCTGCGAGGGCGTGATCGAGCACCAGTTGAAGGCCTTCGGCCTGGGCGCCACGGTCACGCACGTGCAGGGCAGCTACTCCGCGCTGATCGCCGACACCATCGCGCGCTTCAAGCAGGGCCAGCCCATCCTCTACTACACCTGGACGCCCTACTGGGTGAGCGGCGTGCTGCGCCCGGGCCAGGACGTGGTGTGGCTGCAGGTGCCGCGGTCTTCGTTGCCGGGCGCGCAGGCCGGGCAGGACACCGCCCTGCCCGACGGCAAGAACTACGGCTTCGTGCTGAACACCCAGCGCATCGTGGCCAACAAGGCCTTCGCCGAGAAGAATCCCGCCGCCGCGCGCCTGTTCGAGGTGATGCAGCTGCCCGTGGGCGACATCAACGCCCAGAACCTGGCGATGAAGAACGGCCAGAACCAGCCGGCCGACGTGGCGCGCCACACCGACGGCTGGATCAAGGCCCACCAGAAGACCTTCGACGGCTGGATCCAGCAGGCGCTCGCCGCGGCCAGGCCCTGAGGCGGCGCGCAGGCCCCGGGCACGCGCTGCCCGAGGGCATCACGCCGCGCCATCGGCCTGCGCCTGGAAGGCGCGCGTGAAGTCGCAGCACGACTGCGCCAGCATGATGATCGAGGCGGCCAGCGCGCTGCGGTGCTCGCCCTTGTGCATGGCCACGTAGGGCACGCTGGGCAGCGCGGGCACCACGTCGATCACGGCCAGCATGCCCGCCGCGATCAGCGGCGCCAGGCAGTGCCGGGGCAGGTAGGCCACCCCCAGGCCCGACACGGTGAGACCTGTGAGCGCGACGAGGTTGCTCACCACGATGGCGTCGGCCAGTTCCACCCCGCGCTCCTTCATCCACGCGTCGTAGAGCCGCCCGGTGCCCGAGGCGTTGCCCTGCACCAGCAGGCGGTGGCGCGCCAGTTCGTGCAACCGCACCGTGCCGGCCGGCACCAGCCCGGGCTTGCACATCCACGCGCTTTCCACCTGGCCGATCGCCTTGGCCGGCAGGCGCGCATCGGCGAAGGCATCGGGCACGATGATGAGGTCCAGCTCGTCGGCCAGCAGCTTGTCGCGCAGGGGCAGGCTGCCGTCCACATCGGGCTCCAGGGTCACCTTGGGGTAGTGCTGCTGCACCAGGGCGACCAGCCGGGGCAGCCAGGTCATCGCGGTGAGTTCGGTCACGCCGATGCGCAGGCGCCGCTCGATCACGCCGGGCTTGCCGAACTGCTCCACCGCCGCATCGCGCTGGCGCAGCAGCTTGCGGGCGAGCACGAACATCTCCTCGCCCTTTTCGGTCAGCCGCGCCGTGCGCTGGCTGCGGTCGAACAGCGGCGTGTCGAAGAGCAGCTCCAGTTCGTGCACCCGTTTGGACACGGCCGACTGCGAGGTGTGCAGCTTCTGGGCCGCCTGCGCAAAGCCGCCGAGCTGGCCGATCCAGTACAGCGCTTCGAGTTGCTTGAAGGTCATCATGGCGGGGATTTCAGAACACTTTTATTCATCCGATTCGAGCACAAAAAAATCGCTTTTTCAAAAGCGTCGGCGCTTTGAGAATGCCTTTCAGCCCCTCGCCAACGCGAGGTCCCCAGCGCCCTCTTCCGAAAGCCCGCCATGCACCGCCTGCCCCGCCCCCTTGCCTTCGCCCTGCGCCGCACCCTGTCCCTGGCGGTCTGCGCCGCCCTGCTGTCCACCGCGGCCAGCGCCCAGGAAATCGACACCCTGCGCAAGATCAAGGAGAGCGGCACCCTCATCATCGGCAGCCGCGACAGCTCCATTCCGTTTTCGTACAAGCCCACCGGCAGCGGCGACCCCATCGGCTTTTCCAACGACATCTGCCTGAAGATCGCCGAGGCGGTGAAGGCCAAGCTCGGCCTGCCCACGCTGCGCGTGCAATACACCCTGCTCAACTCGCTCAACCGCATTCCGCTGCTGCAAAACGGCACCGTGGACCTGGACTGCGCCACCACCACCAATTCGGTCGTGCGCCAGCAGCACGTGAATTTCGCGCCCAGCCATTTCGTGACCAACATCACCGTGGCGGTGAAGAAGAACTCCGGCATCCAGTCGCTGGCCGACCTGGCCGGCAAGACGGTGGCCACCGTGGCGGGCAGCACGTCGATCCAGCTGCTGCGCACCTACAAGCGCGCCGAGAACCTGGAGGTGCAGGAAATCTCGGGCAAGGACACGGCCGATGCCTTCCTGCTGCTGGCCAGCGACCGCGCCGCCGCCTACGTGCTGGACGACGTGCAGCTGGCCGGCCTGATCGCCACCGCGCCCAACCCGGGCGACTTCCGCATCCTCAAGGACGTGGTGCTGCGCCAGGAGCCCTACGGGATCATGCTGCGCAAGAACGACCCGCAGTTCCAGGCCCTGGTGGACCAGACGGTGACCGGCCTGATGCGCTCCGGCGAAATGGAGCGGCTGTACGCGCGCTGGTTCACCCAGCCCATCCCGCCGAGCAACGTGAACCTGAACTTCCCCATGTCCGACGCCGTGCGCGAAGCCTTCCGCAACCCCAGCAACAAGGGCGTGTGATGGCAGGCCACAGCAACACCACACCCTACCCGCAGGGCCGCCTCTTCCCCGACGCCCTGATGCGCGAGGTGCGAGAGCGCTTCCTGCAGGTGGAGCGCGACCACCACGGCCACGAGCGGCTGTATTTCGACAACGCGGGCGGCTCGTTCCGGCTGAAGGCGGCGGTGGAGCGCTTCGCGCAGATCGATGCCGTGCCGGACAACACCGAGCGCATCCACGCCACGGCGCGCGAGCTGCAGGATATCCAGGCCGCCGGCGTGGCCGACGTGCGGCTGCTGCTCAACGCCACGGGCGGCAGCGTGTACGCCGCGCTCACCGCCTCGGGCGCCATGTTCGAGATGGTGCGGGCCGTGGCGCAGAACGTGCCGGGCACCAACATGGTCACCACCGTGCTGGAGCACCCCTCGTCGTACGACGCCATGGAGCGCTACGCCCGCGAAATGGGCCGCGAGCTGCGCGTGGCGCCCAGCAACCGCGCCACCGGCGGCGTGGACGTGGACGCCATCGTGGCCCTGGTGGACGAGGGCACCAGCGTGCTCAACGTGATCCACGCCTCCAACATCTCCGGCGCCAAGCTGGACCTGGAGGCCATCGTGCGCCGGGCGCGCGCCATCCGGCCCGACCTGTACATCCTGGTGGACGCGGTGCAGCACGCGCCGCACGGCCTCATCGACCTGCAGAAGACGCCGGTGGACGGCATCAACATCGCGCCCTACAAGTTCTTCGGCTGCCGGGGCTCCGGCTTCGCCTGGCTGTCCGACCGCGCGGCCGCCCTGCCGCACCACAAGCTGTCGGCCAAGCCCGCCGACTTCTGGGACCTGGGCAGCACCGCGCCGTGGCAGTTCGCCGTGGTGACGGAGATCGTGGACTACGTGTGCTGGCTCGGCGCGCAGGCGCCCGAGGGCGGGCCCGCCGGCGATGCGGCCCCTGGC
>NZ_BAAJYR010000337.1:0-3887 GCF_057546605.1 Acidovorax sp. KPB24-03
TGAAGGGCAGCATGGCGAACGGGTCGCGGCGACCACGGCCTGCTGGCCGGCGGCGGCGGCAGTCGGTCTCGGAGCCCATGGTGGCGGTCCATGTAGACGGCCTTCCGTCCAGTTGCGGGCCTCGGTCACCAGCGGCACGGTGGTGGAGCGGCGGCCGCCGAAGATGAACCGGCGTCCGATCTTCACGCCCTTGGGGTCCACGCCCGCCGCCTGCAGCGCCACCAGCGTGTGGAAGTGCGTGGTCGAGACGAACGGCAGGCCGATCTTCTTGCCCTTCAAGTCCGCCAGCTGCTTCACGCCCGAGCCGTTGCGGGCCACCAGGGCCTCGGCCTCGTGGATGTCGTCCAGGATCCAGAACACTTCGATGGGTACGCCCTGCGACAGCGCCGAGGCGAACGGCGAAGACCCCGCCTCGCCGATGTGGATCGCACCGGAGGCCAGTGCGCGCACCACCTCGGCCCCGCTGCCCAGCTTGCGGTAGGTGACTTGGTAGCCCGTGCGCTTTTCGACCTCCCGGGTCTCCTGCGCATAGCGCCACGGCACGACCATGTCCTGGTAGCCGATCACCACCTCCTTCTTGCCCTGCGCCCCGGCCGCCGCGCAGAACAAGGTGGCGCCCAGCAGGACGGAAAGGCCGCGCACGGCGGCCCTGCGGGTGGCGGAGAACGGGGAATGCATGGGGGGTTCCTTGAAGCAAAAGAGAGGGGCGCCCGCAACGGGCAGCCCTGGGGCGCAGGGTGCGCGGGCCGGGCCGTCGATGGGCCCTTGCACAAAATTCTAGGAACCGGCCCCCGCACCGCATGCGCCCGTTTCGCGCATCGATATCCGGAAAACGCATCAGCGCGCTGCAGCACGCCTGCGGCGCGCGGGGGCGCCACCGCCGCTAGCACAGTCGGCAAATCCTTGGGGTCGCCAGTGCACTGCAGCCTTCGGGAAATGGCGGTAAGTTCGTGTCCCTGGCTTGGAACGGGCCCGGCCCCGTGCCACCCCGGAGCCCAGGCCCCGTTTTTTCCCTGTCCCTCCAAAGAAAGCACCCTTGTCATGACGACTCTCTTCGATCCGGTCCAGGCCGGCGATCTGCACCTGGCCAACCGCATTGCCATGGCGCCGCTCACGCGCAACCGCTCGCCTGAGGCCATCCCGAAGGACATCACGGCCACCTACTACGCCCAGCGCGCCACCGCCGGCCTGCTCATCACCGAAGCCACCGCCATCAGCCACCAGGGTCAGGGCTATGCCGACGTGCCGGGCCTGTACGGCACCGAGCAACTCGATGGCTGGAAGCGCGTGACCGAGACCGTGCACGCACGCGGCGGCAAGATCGTGACCCAGCTGTGGCACGTGGGCCGCATCTCGCACAACGACCTGCAGCCGGACGGCGGCAAGCCCGTGGCCCCATCGGCCATCACCGCCAAGTCCAAGACCTACCTGGTGGACCGCGCGACCGGCAAGGGCCAGTTCGTGCCCACGTCCGAGCCCCGCGCGCTCGATGCGGGCGAGCTGCCCGGCATCGTGCACGACTACGCCGCCGCCGCGCGCAACGCGGTCGAGACGGCGGGCTTCGACGGCGTGGAGATCCACGGGGCCAACGGCTACCTGCTGGACCAGTTCCTCAAGACCGGCGCCAACCAGCGCACGGACGACTACGGCGGCAGCATCGAAAACCGCGCCCGCCTGCTGCTGGAGGCCACGCGCGCCGCGGTCGATGCCATCGGCGGCGGCAAGGTGGGCATCCGCCTGTCGCCTGTGACGCCGGCCAACGATATTGCCGATGCCGATCCGCAGCCCCTGTTCGACTACGTGATCCGCCAGCTCGCACCGCTGGGCCTGGCCTACATCCACGTGATCGAAGGCGCCACCGGCGGCCCGCGCGAAGTGGAAGGCCGCCCCTTCGACTACGCCGCGCTCAAGGCCGCCTACCGCACGGCCGGCGGCAAGGGCGCGTGGATGGTGAACAACGCCTACGACGGCGCCCTCGCCACCCAGGCAGTGGCAAGCGGCGATGCCGACATCGTCGCCTTCGGCAAGCCCTTCATCTCCAACCCGGACCTGGTCGAGCGCCTGCGCCAGAACGCGCCGCTCAACGCGTGGGACCAAAGCACGTTCTACGGCGGCGGCGAGAAGGGCTACACCGACTACCCCACGCTGGCGGAAAAGGCCGCCTGACGCGCGCCGCAGCGTAAAGTGCCCGCTGGCACGGCCCGCCACGGCTCCGAAGGCCCGGCGGGCTTTTTTTCGTCCCCCTTTTTTTCACGGCACCTTCCCCATGGTCACCTGCTACCTGCGCTACGTCATCGACCCCCACCAGCTCGCCGAATTCGAGCACTACGGCAAGCTCTGGATCCCGCTGGTGGAGAAATTCGGCGGCCAGCACCACGGCTATTTCCTGCCGTCCGAAGGCGCGAACAACATCGCGCTGGCGCTGTTCACCTTTCCCTCGCTGGCGGCGTACGAGACCTACCGCGCGCAGTCGATGCAGGACCCGGAATGCCTCGCCGCCTTCCGCTACGCGCAGGAAACGCGCTGCATCCTGAGCTACGAGCGCAGCTTCTTCCGGCCCGTCTTCGAATGATGGGTGCGAAGCTTGATATTTAGTTACGTCATCTTGCAATTTTGAAGACTGCGTGCATCCAAACCTATTTATATTTCGTTCCGCTTGACAGAATTCCAACGCATTCGAAGGAAGGTTTTCCATGTCCAACGCCGTTCCCAAGGGCGACGCTGCTGAAAAATCGCAGGATGAACTCAGGGCGATGATCGAATCGTTCTTCCGGTTCGCTAATGTCCAATTGAACTGGGACGGCACCGTCAACGACGGCGTGGCCCTGGTTTTCCACCAGATGCTGTTGGCAACCGCCAAATGTTCCAACGCGATGTCTTTCGTTCCCCGCCCCGCAGGAGGGCCCCCTTCCGTGCTATGGCTTGCCACCCAATTGGCAGCCATGGGCTACCGGAACATCGAGAACAAATTCAACTTGGCTTGTGCCAGAAAAGCCATTGGCAATTTCCGCTCCCCTTTTGAAATGGCATCCATGGGCATCGCGGCCCTGATGTTCATGCCATGCGCCTGAAGCCGCTTCTTTTCTGCGCACTGCTGCATGCATCGCTGGCCGGCCCCGCCTTCGCCAGCGAGAAGGGCATGCTGGAAGACCGCGATTGGCCACCCTACCAGCGTTGCTCCGGATGCGTGGCCTTGCAGTACGGGTGGCTGGAACTGAAAGTTGCCCAGCATCTGGTGGGCAAGTTCTTCGTACCGCCGGCGGGCGACCCTTTCATCGCTTTCGCGCCCACTGAAAATGGCTTGCTTGACGGCCCCCTAATTCAACTGAAGGAGTTCACCAAACTGCAAGAGCTTTACCAGAAGCTCGGCGTGCTGGAAAAGCATGGCATCCAGACACCGCTGGCGTTCTACGAATTGCTGGGGCAGGCCAATTTGGGCGATCCCGTGATCGACCGGGCCCGCAAGGTCGAGGGCGTTGCGAATTCAGTGCGCTACGAGAAGTTTTCCAAGGGCCCCATCACCGTCATCCGCATCCAGGACATAGAGCCCAGCCGGGATCTTCTGTACATCTTCACCCCCGATCCCGAGCACTACTACATGGTGTCCGGGCGCTTGTCGCCCGCGCTGTTTAGGCAACTGATGTCGCATCTGAAAGTGGTCAAGTTTCCCTGATCCGTAGGGGTGGAGGCTGCGCGCATCCCGGCACAGCCGCTGCACTCACCAAAATCGCGCGAGGAACTCAAAGCCATGATCGAATCGTTCTTCCGGTTCGCCAATGTTCAATTGAACTGGAGCGGCACCATGAAAGACGGCGTGGCTCTCGTGTTCCACCAGATGCTGTTGGAAACCGCCAAATGTTCCAACGCGATGTCTTTCGTTCCCCGCC
>NZ_BAAJYR010000338.1:0-3885 GCF_057546605.1 Acidovorax sp. KPB24-03
GGGGGTGGCCGGCTGCTGGGCCGCTGCCGGCAGGCCGGCGCAGGCGCCCAGGACCGCCAGGGCGGTGGCGCCGAGCCGGGTGCGAAGGGAAGTGCGGGAAATTCGTGCCATCGTCAGTCCTTCAATCGTCGATCAACCAAGGGGAAAACCAGCCGGGCCCGCTGCAGGCCGTGCCGTGCGTCGCCTGGCCGTCGCGGGGCCCTGCAGCCCCACTTCGGCCCGCGTTGCCGTGCCATGCACCGGGAACGTGCGCATCGCTGGGTGCGAAGGCGCCTTGCAGGCACGGAAAGCGATGCCCGGGCTGTCCTGATGCAAGGGGCATTCCATGCAGCGGTGGTCGCCATCGCCGCCCGGTCCTGGGCGGGCGATGGGAGTGCCTGGGGATCGTACAAGCGCACCGGGCTGCCGCGCCTACAGGTCTTCCCTGGGATGGAATGTCGCCCGGTGCCGGCCGGGCCGCCACGCAAGGCACGGGGCAGGGGGCGGTGCGGACTGAAACAAGGGCCGGGAAGGCCTGTGGCACACTCGCCCGCTTTTCCAAAGCCGAGCCCTCGGGCGCGTTTTCAGCATGCAGAAGATCATCCGGCAGATTGCCGCAGAAATCCGGGTCACCGAGCAGCAGGTGGCCTCCGCCGTCGAGTTGCTCGATGGGGGCGCCACGGTGCCCTTCATCGCGCGCTACCGCAAGGAAGTGACCGGTGGGCTGGACGACATCCAGCTGCGCGAGCTGGAGGCCCGCCTGTCGTACCTGCGCGAGCTGGAAGACCGCCGCGCCGCGGTGCTCAAGGCCATCGACGAGCAGGGTAAGCTGACCGATGCGCTGCGCGCCGCCATCGCGGGCGCACCGACCAAGCAGGAGCTGGAAGACCTCTACCTGCCCTTCAAGCAAAAGCGCCGCACCAAGGGCCAGATCGCCCGCGAGTTCGGCATCGAGCCGCTGGCCGACAAGCTCTTCGCCGACCCCACGCTGGACCCGGCCGCCGAGGCCGCCGCGTTCACCCGCCCCCCCGAGGTGCTGGACGATGGCAAGCCGGGTGCCGACTTTTCCACCGTGCCGGCCGTGCTCGACGGTGTGCGCGACATCCTCTCCGAGCGCTGGGCCGAAGACGCCGTGCTGGTGCAGTCGCTGCGCGAATGGCTGTGGGCCGAGGGCCTGCTGCGCAGCAAGAAGGTCGAGGGCAAGAACGAGGCCGATCCCGAGGTCTCCAAGTTCCGCGACTACTTCGAGTACGACGAGCCCATCGGCCGCGTGCCCTCGCACCGCGCGCTGGCCGTGTTCCGCGGCCGGGCGCTCGAAATCCTGGAAGCCAAGCTGGTCCTGCCCGTCGAGCCAGAGCCCGGAAAGCCCAGCATCGCCGAGGGCAAGATCGCCCTGCACCTGGGCTGGAGCCATGCCGGCCGCGCGGCGACGACCTGCTGCGCAAATGCGTGGGCTGGGCCTGGCGCGTGAAGCTCTCCCTCTCCACCGAGCGCGACCTGTTCGCCCGCCTGCGCGACGAGGCCGAGAAGGTCGCCATCAAGGTCTTTGCCGACAACCTGCGCGACCTGCTGCTGGCCGCGCCCGCCGGCCCGCGCGTGGTGATGGGGCTGGACCCAGGCATCCGCACCGGCGTGAAGGTGGCGGTGGTGGATGCGACCGGCAAGCTGGTGGAGACCGCCACCGTGTTCCCGCACGAGCCGCGCCGCGACTGGGAAGGCTCGCTGCACACGCTGGCCAAGCTGGCCGAAAAGCACGGTGTGAACCTGATCGCCATCGGCAACGGCACCGCCAGCCGCGAAACCGACAAGCTGGCCGCCGACCTCATCAAACTGGCCGCCAAGGCCGAGCGCGCCATCGAGAAGGTGGTGGTGAGCGAGGCCGGCGCCTCCGTCTATTCCGCCAGCGAATACGCCTCGCAGGAAATGCCCGATGTGGACGTGAGCCTGCGCGGCGCCGCCTCCATCGCGCGGCGCCTGCAGGATCCGCTGGCCGAGCTGGTCAAGATCGACCCCAAGAGCATCGGCGTGGGCCAGTACCAGCACGACGTGAACCAGAGCGAGCTGGCCCGCACCCTGGGCACGGTGGTGGAGGACTGCGTGAATTCGGTGGGCGTGGACCTGAACACGGCCAGCGTGCCCCTGCTCAGCCGCGTGTCGGGCCTGTCGGGCAGCGTGGCCAAGGCCGTGGTGCGCTGGCGCGAGGCCAACGGCGCGTTCAAGAGCCGCCGCCAGCTCATGGAGGTGTCTGGCCTGGGCGCCAAGACCTTCGAGCAGAGCGCGGGCTTTTTGCGCATCCGCGGCGGCGAGAACCCGCTGGACATGACGGGCGTGCACCCCGAGACGTACCCCGTGGTCGAGCAGATCATGCAAAAGACCGGCAAGCCCGTGGCCGAGATCATGGGCCGCGCCGACATGCTCAAGACGCTCAAGCCCGAGCTGTTCGCCAACGAGAAGTTCGGCGTCATCACGGTCAAGGACATCCTGGGCGAGCTGGAGAAGCCCGGCCGCGACCCGCGCCCGGACTTCAAGGTGGCGCGCTTCAACGACGGCGTGGAAGACATCAAGGACCTGAAGGAAGGCATGGTGCTGGAGGGCACGGTGAGCAACGTGGCGCAGTTTGGTGCGTTCATCGACCTGGGCGTGCACCAGGACGGCCTGGTGCACGTGAGCCAGCTGAGCCACAAGTTCGTCAACGATGCGCGCGAGGTGGTCAAGACCGGCGACATCGTGAAGGTGAAGGTCATGGAGGTGGACGTGGAGCGCAAGCGCATCGGCCTGTCCATGAAGCTCGATGCAGCGCCCCCGCGCAGCGGCGGCGACCGGGGTGCGCCCCGCGACAACCGGTTCGAAGGGGCGGGGCGGGGCCAGCATGCGGCACCGCGCCGCAGCAACGAGCCCGCCCCCCCCGTCGGCCATGGCCTCGGCCTTCGCCAAGCTGCAAGGTAATAAGCGGTAAAAGTTGCGTGGATAATCGCCGGAACCTTACTTCCGGCCGTTCCATGGAGCTCATCGCCCTGCTGGGGATTCCCGTCGCGCTGCCGAGCGTGCCGCGCGCGGTGGCGCTGTTGATGAACGAGCTGGCGGCGCCCGAGCCCAACCTGCGCCGCGTCACCCAGCTCTTCGGCACCGACCCGGCCATGGCCGCGCGGCTGCTGGAAGAGGCCAACTCCCCCACGTTCCAGGCCCAGCAGCAGATCAGCGGCATTCCCGAGGCGCTGTCGCTATTGGGCGTGCAGCAGCTGCGCACGCTGGTGGCGTCCGCGCCGCTGGGCACGACCTCGCGGTCGGTGCCGGGCGTCAACCTGCAGCAGTTCTGGCGCTACAGCCTGCACACCGCCAAGCTGGCGCGGTCGCTGGCCGGCAGCGTGCACCACAACCAGATCGCGGCATACACCGCGGGCCTGCTCCACGGCGTGGGCGAGTTGCTGCTGCACCTGGGCAATCCGGACCGCGTGCAGGCCATCAACCGGCTGGTCGGCCCCTTCGATCCGCGCCGCTCCAAGCTGGAGCAGCGGCTGCTGGGCTACTGCTATTCGCAGGTGAGCGCCGGCATGGCGCGCCGCTGGCAGTTGCCGCAGGTGGTGGTGGATGCCTTGCAGTACCAGAGCGCGCCGTTCGAGAACAGCGTGTACGAGCCGCTGGCCGGCGTGCTGCACCTGGCCGCCTGGCGCGTGCGGGCCCGCGAGGCGGCGCTGGGCGAGAAGGAACTGGCGGTGTCCTTTCCCGGCGAGGTCGGGCTGGCGCTGGGGCTCGATATCGACATGGTGCTGCAGCAGGACCCGATCGACTGGACCGTGCGCCCCGACCCGGGCGACTACGTGTGAGCGCCGCGGCGCGCCGGTGCCCCGGCCGATGAAGGCGCTGCGCATCCACGCAGGGCCGCTGGCGCGGGCGCACATCGCCCGG
>NZ_BAAJYR010000339.1:0-3864 GCF_057546605.1 Acidovorax sp. KPB24-03
CTGGCGCGCGCCGCAGCGCCTGGCCGAGGCCCTGGTGCCGGGGCTGGCACGCGGCATCGCAGTGCGCGAGCTGGCGGCGCTTCGCCAGCAACTGGACTGGAGCGAAGGCGACGACCCGTGGCGCATCCCGCCCGCACGGCAGAACGAAGGCCCGGGCAACGCCCTGCTGGCGGTGCTGGAGCATGCCGAGGTGACCGAGGTGTTCTGCGCGCTGGGCGAGCGCGGCATGCCGGCCGAACAGGTGGCGCGCCAGCTGGCCGGCGAGGTGCGCTCGTTCGAGCACAGCCGGGGCGCTGTCGGTCCGCACCTGGCGGACCAGTGGATGCTGCCGCTGGCCCTCGCCGTCTGGCGCAGCGGCCAGCGGGGGAGCTACACGGCCGAGGCGATCACCCCGCATGCCAGCACGAATGCGCAGGTCATCGCGCAGTGCCTGCCGGTGCGCATCGCCATGGCGCCCTGCGCGGGTGCCACGCGCATCGACATCGAGAAAGCCGCATCGCCGGCATAACCATATGCGCGGAGTGTCGTAGGCATGGGCCAAAATGTTTTTTTGCCTGTCCCGTACCTGTCCAACCTGGAGACGCCATGAAAGTCGAGAACATCCTGCAAACCATCGGCAACACGCCCCATGTGCGCATCAACCGCCTGTTCGGCGCGGGTGCCAACGTGTGGGTGAAGTCCGAGCGCAGCAACCCCGGCGGTTCGATCAAGGACCGCATCGCCCTGTCGATGGTGGAAGACGCGGAACGCACCGGCGCGCTGCAGCCCGGCGGCACGATCATCGAGCCCACGTCGGGCAACACGGGCATCGGACTGGCCCTGGTGGCGGCGGTGAAGGGCTACCGGCTCATCCTGGTGATGCCCGACAGCATGAGCGTCGAGCGCCGCCGCCTCATGCTGGCCTACGGTGCGCAGTTCGACCTCACACCGCGCGAAAAAGGCATGAAGGGCGCCATCGCCCGCGCCGAGGAACTGCGCGCGCAGACCCCCGGCGCCTGGGTGCCGCAGCAGTTCGAAAACCCCGCCAACATCGACGTGCACGTGCGCACCACGGCGCAGGAAGTGCTGGCGGACTTTCCCGATGGCCTGGACGCGCTGATCACCGGCGTGGGCACGGGCGGCCACCTGACGGGGGTGGGCCGCGTGCTGAAGGCGAAGTTTCCGGCCCTCAAGATCTTCGCGGTGGAGCCCGTGGCCTCGCCCGTGATCTCCGGCGGCCAGCCGGCCCCGCACCCGATCCAGGGCATCGGCGCGGGCTTCGTGCCCAAGAACCTCGACACCAGCCTGCTTGACGGCGTGATCCAGGTCGATGCCGAGCCCGCGCGGGAATACGCCCGCCGTGCCGCGCGCGAGGAAGGCCTGCTGGTGGGCATTTCCTCCGGCGCCACGCTGGCCGCCATCGCACAGAAGCTGCCCGAGCTGCCCGCCGGCGCCAAGGTGCTGGGCTTCAACTACGACACGGGCGAGCGCTACCTGTCGGTCGAGGGCTTCCTGCCCTCCTGAGCGTTTTCTGAATGAAACCGCGCGCTGCCCCGGGCCAGGGCAGCGTGCGCAGTCCACCCACCCGACGCCATGGGTGGGACCTTTTTCGGGCTGGGAGCCGGGCTGCCGGCGGCCCTCAGGCCCGGCCGCCATCGGGTCACAAGCGTTCGGCCAGCCGTCCTACAGCCCAGCCGGACCGCCATCGAAACAATCAAAGCCCATGCGGGGCCCGCCTGAAACCGGGCTTTTCGGCCCGGTTCCCGCCCCTCCCCCGCGCTCACTGATTGCCCCATGGAACCATCCACCGCCTCTCCCGTTGCCTTCAAGGTGCTGACCGTGAACGTGCACAAGGGCTTCACCACCTTCAACCGCCGCTTCATGCTGCACGAGCTGCGCGAAGCCGTGCGTGGCGTGTCGGCCGACCTGGTCTTCCTGCAGGAAGTGCTCGGCACGCACCAGCGGCACGCTGGGCGCGTGGCCAATTTTCCGCAGGAGCCGCACTACGAATTCCTGGCCGACACCATCTGGGGCCAATACGCCTATGGCCGCAATGCGGTGTACGACAACGGCCACCACGGCAACGCGCTGCTGTCCAAGTTCCCCATCGTTCACTACGAAAACCACGACATCTCCGTGAGCGGACCCGAGCGGCGCGGCATGCTGCACTGCGTGCTGCAGCCCCCGGGCCACGCCCGGCAGGTGCATGCCATCTGCGTTCACCTGGGCCTGCAGGAGGCGCACCGCCAGCGCCAGCTCAAGCGCGTGTGCGAGCTGGTGGCCACGTTTCCGCCCGAAGACCCGGTGGTGGTGGCGGGCGACTTCAACGACTGGCGCGGCCGTGCGCACGACGTGCTGCGCGCCGGCGCCGGCCTGCACGAGGTGTTCATGCACGCGCGGGGCAAGGCGGTGCGCACCTTCCCGGCCTCCATGCCGCTGCTGGCGCTGGACCGCATCTACGTGCGCAATGCCTCGGTGCACGCGCCGGTGGTGCTGCCGCGCAAGCCCTGGCACAAGCTGTCGGACCACGCGCCCCTGGCCGCGGAGATTTCGCTGTGATGCACCGCTCCCGCCCCTCGCGCTGGGTGCCCGGCAACCATTTCACGCTGCTGGAGAACGGCGAAGCGTTCTTCCCCCGCGTGTTCGAGGCCATCGCGCAGGCACGGCGCGAGGTGATCCTGGAAACCTTCATCCTCTTCGACGACAAGATCGGCCGGGGGCTGCACGCGGCGCTGCTGCAGGCCGCGCGCAACGGCGCCGAGGTGCATGTGCTGGTGGACGGCTTCGGCTCGCCCGATCTGCCGGAAGACTTCATCGGCGAACTGGTGAACGCCGGCGTGCGCTTTCGCATCTTCGACCCAGGCCGCAGGCTGTTCGGCCAGCGGCTGAACGTGCTGCGCCGCATGCACCGCAAGATCGTGGTGGTGGACGGGGAGATCGGCTTCATCGGCGGCATCAACTACTCGGCCGACCACGTGGCCGACTACGGCCCCGAGGCCAAGCAGGACTATTCGGTCGAGGTGCGCGGCCCCATCGTCGCCCACATGCTGGGCTTCGCGCGCGATGCCGTCATGCCGCCCCGGACACGGCGCCGCCGCCAGGGGGCGAACGCCGTGTCGCCGCTGCCCCATGCGGGCACGGCGGACGCGATCTTCGTCACGCGCGACAACCACAACCACACCAACGACATCGAGCGCCACTACCGCGTGGCCCTGCGCGCCGCGCGCGAGCGCGTGGTGATCGCCAATGCCTACTTCTTTCCCGGCTACCGCTTCATCCGCGAAATGCGCCGCGCGGCGCGGCGCGGGGTGGACGTGCGGCTCATCCTGCAGGGCCAGCCCGACATGCCCATCGTGCGCACGGCGGCCAGCATGCTCTACGACCACCTGCTGCGCGCGGGCGTGCGCATCTACGAATACTGCGACCGGCCGCTGCACGGCAAGGTCGCGCTGGTGGACGGCGAATGGTCCACCGTGGGCTCCAGCAATCTCGACCCCTTGAGCCTGTCGCTCAACCTCGAGGCGAACGTGGTGATCCGCGACAAGGATTTCAACGCGACGCTGCACGAACGGCTGGACCACCTGATGCAGCACAGCTGCCGCCAGGTCCAGGCCACGCCACCCTCGCGCTGGGATGGCCTGCGCCTGCTGCGCAGCTATTTCCTGTTCCACGTCATGCGCTGGTTCCCCTCCTGGGCGGGTTGGCTGCCGCGCCACGAGCCCGAGATCTCGCTGGTCCGCGCCCAGGAGCCCCCGGCCCACGACACCGGTCACCGGCCTTCGGCCACCTGAGCCATGGCGGCAGCGGCGCCCTCCCCGGCCCTGTCCTCCCTGGACCCGGCCAAGCCTGGGCATGACCCCGCCCGGCCCCAGGCCGGGGCCCCCA
>NZ_BAAJYR010000340.1:0-3824 GCF_057546605.1 Acidovorax sp. KPB24-03
CCGAGCGTCAAAGATACAAGGTTTCGATGCCCGGGCGGATGGACCGCCCGGGCATCGAGGGCGGCCCAAGGTCTGCCGCAGCGGGGTGGCCCTCTGCAACCCTGCCAGTGCAGACCTGCTTTGGCCATGGCGCGCAGTCGGGGTCTGCCTGAAGGTGATGTAACCTCTTTTCATGCAAAATTGAAACCCGATTACATCCATGCAGAGAGACCGAACCGCCATGCAGATCCGCCGCGCCACCAAGATCGTTGCCACCCTCGGGCCCGCTTCCAGCGACCCGCAACTGCTGGAGCAGATGATCCGTGCCGGGGTCAATGTGGTGCGGCTGAACTTCAGCCACGGCAAGGCGCAGGACCACATCGATCGCGCCATCGCCGTGCGCGAGGCCGCACAGCGCGCGGGCCGCGAGGTGGCCATCATGGCCGACCTGCAGGGCCCCAAGATCCGCGTGGGCAAGTTCGCCGAAGGCCGCGTGCAGCTGCAGCAGGGCCAGTCCTTCATCCTCGACGCGTCGCGCACCATTCCGGGCGACGACAACGGCGTGGGCCTCGATTACAAGGAACTGCCGCGCGATGTGAAGGCCGGCGACGTGCTGCTGCTCAACGACGGCCTGATCGTGCTGGTGGTGAACGCCGTGCGCGGTGAGGAAGTGCACACCACCGTCAAGATCGGTGGCGAGCTGTCCAACAACAAGGGCATCAACAAGCAGGGAGGCGGCCTCACCGCACCGGCCCTCACCGCCAAGGACATGGAGGACATCCGCACCGCGATGAGCTTCCAGGCCGACTACGTGGCCGTGAGCTTTCCCAAGAACGCCACCGACATGGAAATGGCGCGCCAGCTGTGCAATGTGGCTGCAGCCGAGTACCGGCACAAGCCGGGCCTGATCGCCAAGATCGAGCGGGCCGAGGCCGTGCCGCGCCTGGAGGAGATCCTGCGCGTGTCCGACGGCATCATGGTGGCGCGGGGCGACCTGGCCGTGGAGGTGGGCAACGCGGCCGTTCCGGCGCTGCAAAAGAAGATGATCCGCATGGCGCGCGACATGGACAAGGTCGTCATCACCGCCACGCAGATGATGGAAAGCATGATCACCAATCCCGTGCCCACGCGCGCCGAGGTGAGCGACGTGGCCAACGCCGTGCTGGACGGCACCGACGCCGTGATGCTGAGCGCCGAGACCGCTGCGGGCAAATACCCGCTGGAGACGGTCGAGGAGATGGCCAAGATCTGCGCCGCCGCCGAGGCGCGGAAGACCCCGAGCGCGATTCCGACTTCACGGGCCAGACCCTGGGCCGCATCGACCAGTCCATCGCCATGGGCGCGCTCTTCACGGCCCACCACCTGGGGGCCAAGGCCATCGTGGCCATGACGGAGAGCGGCTCCACCGCGCTGTGGATGAGCCGCCACCGCATCCACATTCCCATCTACGCGCTCACCCCCAAGGTGGCCACGCAGCGCAAGATGGCCATGTACCGCAACGTGCGCCCGCTGCTCATGGACACCAGCGCCGACCGCGACACCGCGCTGGAACAGGCCGAAGGCCACCTCAAGAGCCGCAACATCGTGCAGCAGGGCGACCTGTACGCGATCACGTGCGGCGAGCCGATGGGCGCGCCGGGCGGAACCAATATGCTGAAGATCTGCCGCGCCAGCTGAGCGCGTGCCGCAGCAGGGCCCTGGCGAACAGGGCGCTCGCGCAGCCGGTCAGTGCGCCCGCCAGCACGTCCGCGGGAAAGTGCACGCCCAGGCAGACACGGCTCCACGCCACGGCCGCCGCCAGTCCGAAGGCCAGCCATTGCCAGGGCGCGTGGCGCCGGTGCAGCCCCAGGGCCAACCCCTGGGCCAGCGCGAACGCGCCGGTGGCATGCATGCTGGGAAAGCCCGCGCGGACGCCGTGCTCGATCCACTGCACGCCGAGGCCCAGCTGCCCCGGGCGGGGCATGGGAAACCATGCGCGGATGCCGTGCGCGGCGCACCAGGCGACTACTACGGCCACCAGGCTCAGCATGAGGGCCTGGCGCAGCCGGGGGCTGCCAAAGGCCAGGCCCGCGGCCACCAGTAGCCCTGCAAGGATGGGGAACCCCTGCGACAGCCAGCGCGCGGCGGTCACGATGCCGGTCGGGGTCGCTGCCGTGGCGTTCACGGCCGTAAACAGCGCCAGTTCAATGGACAGCATGGGCGTCGGCGTCGGCGGTCAGGTGGCTGTCCAGTTCCGGGAAATGCCGGCGCATCCACTGTCCCCCGAGGTCGCACAGCCAGCCCGTCATCCAGCAGAACCAGCCAGTCCACAGCGTGTGGCTGGTGAAGTGGGCGCCGCGTGCCTGCTGCGCCAGTCCGAGGATGACACCGGCGGCCAGGGCGCCGGCCAGCCACCAGCGCGCGGCGCGTGGCGCCTTGCGGTGCAGGGCGAAATAGCCACCGAGGAACGCGAAGCCGGCCGAGGCATGCCCTGCGGGAAAGCAGTGGCCGCCGCCGCCGTCCATCACGCCCAGGGCCCAATGCGAGGCGTAGCGCGCCACGCCACCGAACTCCGCCAGGTCCCAGGGGCAACTGGTGGTGCTGCTCTGCTTGAGCAGGGCAATCACCCCCAGCGACAGCAGGGCGCTGATCGCCATCTGCACCCGCTCGCCATGGTCCAGCCGGCGCAGCACGCCCACCGGCCACCACACGCCGACAGCGAGCACCAGCACCAGCACCCAGCCCAGCCGCCGCGCGCCTTCATGGAGCACGTGCACGAAAAGCCAGTGGTCGCGCAGGGGAAAGCCCTGTGCCGAGCCGAACACCCGGGCCAGATCGAGGTCCAGGCCCGAACTGTCCCAGGCGATGAGCACCGCCAGGACGCCCAGCGCCCAGGCCAGCGGTGGAAGCGAACGGGAGAGTCGCGATGCGGCAGGCGCAGCGACAGGGGGGTAGGAAGTCGGCATGGGGGCGGACGATAGGCAGCCGCTCTTAACGCCGTCTTAACGGTGGTCCCCACCATGTTTGTCGGTCCGCCGGACGGGCGGGCTCTGGCGAATCCGCATCGCGGTGACAATCGCCCCCATGCGAATCCTCGTGGTCGAAGACGATGCAGGCATTGCCGACGGCCTGCGCACCAACCTGCACCAGCGCGGCTATGCGGTGGACGTGTGTTCCAGCGTGGCGGCCGCCTGGAGCGCCCTGCGCATGGAGCGGTTCGATGCCGTGCTGCTGGACCTGGGCCTGCCCGATGGCGATGGCGCCCAGCTGCTGCGCCGGTTGCGCCACAGCCCGCCCGGTGCCCCGGGCGCGCCCGCGCTGCCCGATCCGGCCCTGCCGGTGCTGATCCTCACCGCCCGGGACCAGGTCCACCAGCGCATCGCGGGCCTGGATGAAGGGGCCGACGACTACCTGGCCAAGCCGTTCGACGTGGACGAGCTGGAAGCGCGCCTGCGCGCGCTGCTGCGCCGGGCTGCGGGCCGGGCATCGCCCACCATCCGCCATGGCGATCTGGAGGTGGACCCCGCCGCGCGCACGGTACGCCTCGCCGGACAGCAGGTGGACATGTCCCCACGCGAGTTTTCGGTGCTGCTGGTGCTGCTGGAGTCGCGCGGCCGGGTGCTGTCGCGCCAGCAGATCGAGGAAAGCCTCTACAGCTGGCAGAGCGCGGTGGAGAGCAATGCGGTGGAAGTGCACATCCACCATCTGCGCCGCAAGCTCGGCAGCGGGCGCATTCAGACCATGCGCGGCGTGGGCTACTTCATGCCGCTGGAGGACACGCCATGAGCCGCGTCCTTCCGACCGACCCACCGATCCCCGAGCCCGCCGACATCGCCGCGGCGCCCGTGCCACCTGTGCCACCTGTG
>NZ_BAAJYR010000341.1:0-3800 GCF_057546605.1 Acidovorax sp. KPB24-03
CCTGGGCTATGCGCCCGAGGCCATCGCCGCGCTCACGCGGCCGCAGCCGTGGCCTGACGAGAGCGGGCTCGGCCCCCGCCAACGGGCATGCGAGCGCGGCACAGACCGCGCCGCCCCTTCATCCCCCCAACGATCACGGAGACAAACCATGACATCGCTGCCCACCCCCTGCGCACTGGCGCTGCGCCCCGCCGTTCTCACCCGCCGCCGCGCACTGGCCTGGGGCGCTGCCGCGCTCGCGGTGCCAGGCCTGGCCAACGCGCAGCCGGGCGACAAGCCGCTGCGCGTGATCCTGCCGCTGTCGGCCGGCTCGGGCGCGGACGGCGCCATCCGCGCCATCAGCAACAGCCTGGCCAAGGCCCTGGGCCATCCGGTCGTGATCGAGAACCTGCCCGGCGCGGGCGGCATCACCGGCACGGCGCAGATCGTGCGGGCGCCGCGGGACGGGTCGGTGTTCGGTGTCGTCTCGAACAACCACGTGGTGAACCCGGCCGTCTACAAGAACATTCCGTTCGATTCGCTGGCCGACATCACGCCCATCACCGTGCTGGGTGCCACGCCCTTCGTGCTGGTCGCCCATCCGTCGGTGCCGGCCAAGACCGTGCAGGAGCTGATCGCGTATGCCAGGGCCAAACCCGGCGTGCTGAACTACGGCTCGTCCGGCAACGGCACCATCCTGCACCTGGGAGCGGCGATGTTCGTGGACCAGGCGCAGGTGGACATCAAGCACATCCCGTACAGGGGCATGGGGCCGCTGATGAACGACATCCTGGGTGGACAGGTGCAGCTGGGTGTCGTGGCCGTGGCGCCGGCCGCGGCGCACATCAAGGCGGGCGCGCTGCGCGCGCTGGGCGTCACCACCGCCGTGCGCGTGCCCACGCTGCCCAGCGTGCCCACCATCGCCGAGCAGGGCCTGTCGGGCTTCGAGCTGGAAGGGTGGATCGCCCCCATCGGCCCCACGGGCCTGCCCAAGGCCGAGGTGGCGCGGCTCTACAACGGCTTCAAGGCCGCCATGGAGATGCCCGAGGCGCGCGAGGCCCTGCTGGCCCAGGGCTACGACATCAAGCTCACGCCGCCCGAGCAGGCGGCGGCGTTCTTTCGCAGCGAGGCCGCACGCATGGCGCAAGTGGTGAAAAGCGCGAACGTGAAGATGGACTGAAACGCAGCCGCCACGCACCGGCCTTTGCGCGGGCCGGCATGGCGCTCAGAAGCGGCCGCGCAGGTCCCGGTTCACGCGGTGCGTCGCGCCCCAGGCGCTGAAGCGACCTTGCGATGCGAAACGGGCCGCTCCGCCAGATCGATGCCGTTCGAATGCCTTCGGCGTTCACGCCCGCGCCCGCGCCCGCGTTCGGCGGGCGGCCGAGCCAGTCAACCTCCCTCGCGCCATCACGCCATCGCCGCCGTGTGACGGCAAGCCTTTCGGGGGGGGCGCCCCCGTGGGCGACAGGCGTTTCATGTCGACGCCAAAGCCGGCCTCCGGCGGTGCCAGGCGCGCGGTGCGCGGCCCCTGGCCCGCGGGTCGCTGCGCCGGCGACCTCTGGGTAAAGATTTTGCAAATGCGAGTCATTTTCAATTGGACGCCCTAGAATTGCGGGTTTTCCCGGGCGCCGCCCTGTGCGGTGGCTCGCTCCCTGTCCCCCATCCGGCCCCTTCCGTTCCCGCATGACCCGCCCTCCGGACCCTCGCCGCCGCGCCCGCTGGCTCAAGACCCTGCATGAATGGCACTGGTTGAGTTCCGCCATCTGCCTCGTCGGCATGCTGCTGTTCGCGGTCACCGGGTTCACGCTCAACCACGCCGGCCAGATCGAGGCCAAGCCCCGGGTCACCAGCCTGCGGGCGACCGTGCCCGCACCGGTACTCCAGGCTGTGGCGCCCCCCGTCGGGCAGGCCCGCGCGCCCTGGCCGCCGGCCCTGCAGGATTGGGCGCGGGCGCAGTGGTCCGTCGACACAGCAGGGCGCGAGGCCGAGTGGTCTGCCGACGAGGTCTATGTCTCGCTGCCGCGCCCCGGCGGCGACGCCTGGATCCGCGTGGGCCTGGCGGATGGCGAGGCCGAGTACGAACGCACCGACCGGGGCTGGATCTCCTACTTCAACGACCTGCACAAGGGCCGCAACACGGGCGCGGCATGGAGCTGGTTCATCGACGCCTTCGCCGCCGCCTGCCTGGTGTTCTGCATCACGGGCCTGTTCATCCTGAAGATGCACGCCGGCAACCGGCCCTTCACGTGGCCGATGGTCGGCCTGGGCCTGGTGCTGCCGGCCCTGCTGGCGTTCCTGTTTATCCACTGAACCGAAAGAGGAAAAATGCCCATGAAAAAGCATTTGCAGCTGCGCTACACCGTGGCGATGGGGGCCTGCCTGGGCGCGCCCGCCTTCGCGGCCGGGCTCGGCGTGGGGATCGAGATCCCGCGCCTGGACGTGGCCGAATACCACCGCCCGTACGTGGCCGTGTGGGTCGAGCGCGCCGATGCCACCGTGGCCTCCACCCTGGCCGTCTGGTACGACGTGAAGATGAAGGACGCCGAGGGCAGCAAGTGGCTCAAGGACATGCGCCAGTGGTGGCGCCGCACGGGCCGCGAACTGTCGGTGCCGATCGACGGCGTGACCAGTCCCACGCGCCCTGCCGGCAAGCACCTGCTGCAGTTCACCGAAGGCACGAACCCGCTCGCCCGGCTGCCCGCCGGCAACTACAAGCTGGTGGTGGAGGCCGCGCGCGAGGTCGGCGGCCGCGAGGTGGTGACCGTGCCTTTCGCCTGGCCCGCCGCCAAGGGCGAGCCCCTGCGGGCCAAGGGCACCACGGAGCTGGGCGAGATCACGCTCGAACTCAAGCCCTGACCCGGCAAGCCCTTCACACCCCATTCCCATCCGTCCGGAGTTTCCGCATGCATTCCAAGACCCCATCGCGCCTCGCCGCTGCCTGCCTCGTCGCCCTCTGCGGCGCGTTCACCTCCGCGCAAGCCCACAACGTGTGGCTGCTGCCGTCCACCACCGTGCTGTCCAAGGCCGAATGGATCACGGTGGACGCCGCGGTGTCCAACGACCTGTTCTTCTTCAACCACTTCCCGCTGGGCCTGGAAAACCTCACCGTCACCGCCCCCGACGGCAGTGCCGTGGCGCCCGAGAACGCCCACAAGGGCAAGCTGCGCAGCGTGTTCGACCTGAACCTCACGCAGACCGGCACCTACCGCCTGGCCGTGCTGAACAACGGCCTGTTCGCCACCTACAAGGACAAGGCCGGCCAGCCCAGGCGCTGGCGCGGCACGGCGGAAAAATTCGCGGCCGAGGTGCCTGCCGACGCCCAGGACCTCAAGGTCACGCAGTCGGCCGGGCGCATCGAAACCTACGTGACGGTGGGCAAGCCCAGCGCCGTGAAGGCCAGCGGCAAGGGGCTGGAGCTGGTGCCCGTGACGCACCCCAACGATCTGGTGAAGGGCGACAAGGCCACCTTCGCCTTCCACATCGACGGCAAGCCCGCCGCCGGGCTGGAGGTGGTGCTGGTGGCGGGTGCCACGCGCTACCGCGACAAGCAGGACGAGATCAAGGCCACCACCGATGCCAAGGGCGAGTTCAGCGTGACTTGGCCGCAGGCCGGCATGTACTGGGTCGATGCCGATGCCAGGGACGACAAGGTGTCGCTGCCCCAGGCCAAGGAACGCCGCCTGTCGTACGTGGGCACGTTGGAGGTACTGCCCTGACCCCGTCCGTCCCCGTGCGGGTGCGCTATGCGGGCGTGCCGCTGCAGGGCGGTGGCCGCAGCGGCGCCACCACCGAAGTGCTGCCGCCGCGGCCAGCGGGCGGCG
>NZ_BAAJYR010000342.1:0-3798 GCF_057546605.1 Acidovorax sp. KPB24-03
GACGAGCCCTCGATGGGCCTGGCACCGCGTGTGGTGCAGGAGATCTTTGCGCAGTTGAAACGCCTGAACCGCGAGGAAGGTTTGACGCTGCTGGTGGCCGAGCAGAACTCTGCGGTGGCGCTGCAGTATGCGGATCGGGCTACGGTGCTGGATGCGGGGCGGGCTGTGCTGTCGGGGCCGGCGGATGCGCTGCGCGAGCGGGACGATATCCGGCACTTTTACTTTGGACAGGGCGCGCAGGTGCTCGCAGCGTGAGCCGCGCGCGTGGCCACGTCATCGGTCTGTCTTTGAAGGCTGGAAGCTGCCCTAACTGGTCGTCTTCAGTTCGTGTGCAGAATCGGCCGAGGATGATTGAAAGATGCCGTGGCACTGGCAACCACTTGGATCACCTTTGTGTGCGGCTGGCCTGGCGGATTGCGACCAAGCTCCTGGCCAGATCAGGACCAGAAGGACAGGAACAGACCCTTATGTGACCCCGTTCAGTCCGCGAGGACGAATCTGGCGTCCGTTCGGCTGAGCAGTTCAAAGGTGTCGATCCAAGCCACGCCGAAATGCTGGCACACGTTCGGGATGCTGTACTTGCGTCGCAACTGCAGGTTGAACTGTTCGTGAGTGACGATGACGGCATCCTGCGTGGTCATCGCTTTGGCGATAAGCCAGGGATCCGCGCCATCCAAGAACTCTTCAAGTGCCCCGGTCTTCATCTCGGAAGCCTGGGAGGCCACATGCGCAGCGACTTGCGCAAAGGCCTGCTGCGTGGCCTCATCAGTGACGGGCCGGAAAAGCCGCGCTTGGTTCTTTGCCCATTCCGCAAGTTCATCGTTGCCTCGCCTAAGTTCGGCGCCGACGGGTTCGATGCTCGACACCACGCCGGCACCATGGCTGCGTTGCACCCAACTCCAGTAGGCGGGGCAGACCGTCATACGGTAGTAGCGGTTCTTCGCTTCGATCAGTGTGTTGGCGTCAAGGAAATACGTCATGCGCCGAGGTTTCCTGCGAAGTCACGGATCTTCGATGGCTGGACGCCCAGCAGTTTGCCAGCATCTCGCAGCAGCAAGCGGCCGCTGAATGCTTCGGCGATCACCGCTCTGGCGAAGCGAGCGCTGTTCTTGGTCGCGGCATTCCGATAAAAGCTACCCCCGCCGCCCTCTGCAGCGCGAAAGGCATCGAGCTCAGCCCGGTAGAAAGTCAAGTATGTTGCCTGATCAACGAGGCCCATGTCCAAGGCGCGGCGGATGATGACGAACCGGCTGACGTGGAATTGCTGCGCAAGTTTGGCCACGCGAAGAGCCAAGCTTTGAGTAGACGCAGTCCACAATTCGCCGAAGACATCCGATGGCGCTAGGAACTCGCCCGCGACGCTGTTGCATACAACCTCTTCCCGACGCGTGTTGCTAGGCGCCGCATTGGAAATACCGCTGCTGCCGATCCAGATGTGGGCAAGCTCATGCAACAGCGTAAACAGTCGGGCCGACGGCGCATCGGAAGAGTTGATGAAAACGATGGGAGCCAAAGAATGGCTGATGGCAAAACCTCGAAACTCCCCGACGTCCAGCTTCCGATGGGTGTTATTACCGACAATGCCACTGCGCATCACCAGCACCCCTGCACGCTCCGATGCTTCGATCAAATCGCGGTAGTACGTTTCCCAGTTGCGCTGCCCTTGCTCGACGTCCACGCCGAGCACATCACGGATGTCCTGGGCAATACGCATCACGTTGGAGCTTGTGTTGAAACGACCTACAAATGGCAGCGGCTCGGCGCCTTGCTCCTGAAGGTATTCAGCAAACCAAGCCTGCCGCTGCATGGCATGCTGGACCGTTTCCTTGAGGTTTATGCTGGGCCTGCCCGCAGGCGCTCCACCCACGGTGCGCAGATCGGGCAGCGCGAGCTCATCAGCAGGTGCTTCGGGCAAGAAGAGATAGCCGAACGGTGCATGCAGCGTGCTTGCAACACGCTGCGCTTGCTTGAAGGTCGGTTGAGCGGCTCCCTCCTCCCATCGCTGGAATTGCTCGGGCTTCACGCCGGTAGCGAGAGCCGCCTCGTTCACGTCCAGCCCGACACGGCCACGCGCCCAGCGAAGCATCGCAGGATTGATCAGAGCGTAAGCGTGGGCCATTTAGTGATTTTATGGAAACGGAGACATCTGACGGTTCGGGGAAATTCAAAAGTCGCCAAGAGTAGTGCTGAGCATGTCGATAACTCGTGAAGCTTTTCATCGCTGAAGAGAACGCTTACGCTTTCGTAAGTTGGACATTCCGAGCAGAGATACGCCTTTGGACCGCCCATGGTATGGCCGAGGACTCAGCCCGAAACTAGAGCCGGAACATCGAGCAACAAGAGGGCGCGCTGCAGTTAGGGCGAATACAGGGCGAATTCCGGTCATCCACGGCAAACTCTTTAGACGCCCGGCCCACAACGAATCCCGCATATCGATGCGCCGATTCCTTCGCACCACGCAGCGGCGTCCCGGCCTCCAATCGGGGCATGACTGCAAGACCGGCACTGCAACCACACCTGTCCGAGACTCCCACCGACGTGGCGCGGATCGCCACCGATGCGCAAGCCATCGCCGTTGCGCACCAACTGGCGGCTGAATTCGCACCCGGCGCCTCCGAGCGCGACCGCGAACGCCGCCTGCCCTGGGATGAACTCACGCGCTGGTCCGCCAGCGGGCTGGGCGCCATCACCGTACCGCGCGCCTACGGCGGGCCACAGGTGTCTTACGCGACGCTGGCCGAGGTGTTCGTGATCCTGAACGCGGCCGACCCGTCCATCGGGCAGATTCCGCAGAACCATTTCGGCGTGCTGGGCGTGCTGCGCGAGATCGGCACCGAGGCGCAGAAGCAGCGCTTCTACGGCGAGGTGCTGGCCGGCCGGCGGCTGGGCAATGCCGGGCCCGAGCGCAAGGTGGACGGCGCGGCCACCATTTTGCAAAGCGGCACCCGGCTGCGCGCCACGCCGCACGGCCTGCGCCTGACGGGCAAGCGCTTTTATTCCACGGGCGCGCTGTTTGCGCACCGCATTCCCGTGCGGGCCACCGACGACGCGGGCCGCGCCGTGCAGGCCTGGGTGCCGCGCGATGCGCCGGGCGTGGCCGTGGTGGACGACTGGGACGCCTTCGGCCAGCGCACCACCGCCAGCGGCACCGTGGTGTTCGACGGCGTGCCGGTCGCTGCCGACGATGTGCTGCCCCTGTGGCAGTTGGCCGACCGGCCGGGCCTCTACGGCCCCTCGTCGCAGTTGTTGCAGGCGGCCATCGACCAGGGCATTGCCGAAGCGGCCGTGGCCGATGCGCAGCGCTTCGTGCGCGAGCGCGCCCGGCCCTGGGTGGATTCGGGCGTGCAGCACGCGCACGACGACCCCTACGTGATCGCCGACGTGGGGCGCCTGCAGATCGACCTGCATGCCGCGCGCGAAGTGCTGCGCGAGACCGGCGAGTTGTTCGACGCCCTGGCCGCGCAGGCCAACCTCACCGCGGAGGACAGCGCCCGCGCCTCGGTGGCCGTGGCCGAGGCCAAGGTGCTGACCACCCGCATCGCGCTGGAGGCGAGCGAAAAGCTGTTCGAACTGGCCGGCTCGGCCGCCACGCGCGCCGCGCCCAACCTGGGCCGCCACTGGCGCAACGCCCGCGTGCACACGCTGCACGACCCCGTGCGCTGGAAGCTGCACCTGATCGGCAACCACCGCCTGAACGGCGCCCTGCCCGCGCGGCATTCCTGGAACTGAGAGCGAACCCATGGCCTTGTTGCAATCCATTGAACCGCTCGCAGCCGCGCCCACGCCCGCCGCGCCCAC
>NZ_BAAJYR010000343.1:0-3792 GCF_057546605.1 Acidovorax sp. KPB24-03
CGGCGCCGAGGGCGGTGCCGCCGGCGGCTCGTTCGGCGGCGCGCCTGCAGCCCCCCCGGCTGCCGGCCCGCACCCACAGCAGCCAGACGATGAGCACGTCCACCATGATGAGCGCCTGCCAGAGGTATTCGTGGGCGAAGTTGAAGATGGCGGTGTTCCACTGCCCCAGGTAGAACAGGCTGATCACCCGCACGATGTTCATGGCCTGCACGGCCAGGAAGCCGGCGACCAGGCCGACCAGCTTGTGGCGCCAGGTGGACGGAAACGCCATGACGGCGGCGAACAGCACGATGCACGCTTCGATGCCGTTGCATCCCGCTTCGATCGAAACGCCGAAGCCCGTGGCCTGGTTCCACAGCACCTTGCCCGAGGCGGCGGCCGAGCTGTCGAACCAGGTGACCAACCCGGCGCAGATGCGCGCCAGCAGCGCCGTCCATGGCAGCACCAGGTGCTGCTGCACCCAGCCCAGCATGTTGATGCCGAACATCGTCAGCTGCAGGGTCAGGAAGAGGAGGAAAAAGCGCAACATGCCGGAAGGCTCCGCAGAGTAGAAAAGGGACCGCCGCACATTATCCAGGCAGCATGCCTACACCCGCCATGGGAAAAGCCTGCGGATGGGCGTCTACTTTCGGAAAGGCGCTCCACCTTGCCTGCCCATAGACCAGCCGCAGGGGCCGAAGCAACGCGATGGGACGCATCAGCCCATCGCAGAGCCCGCAACCTTCAGTTACCAACCTGGAATTAATCCAGGTTGGATCATCACTATGATGCGGCGCATGGTGCAGCCGGGAGGGCAGTGCCAGCCTCTTTCCCAAATCATGAATATGAGTACCGCCATATGGTGGTGAAACGGCATGCCATCGCGGCGTTGTGCATCGCCGCCCATCTCTTTCCATCCCATGCGCAGGAATCGAAGTCGCCCGCCCCTGCGCGCAAGTCCTATCCGGTTGCAGCCGTGGCATCGGTCAAGATCACGCGGCCCGCGGCGCAAAACGCAGCGGGAGAGTCCGCCCCCTGCGTTGGCACCCGGCCGCTGGCAGAGCAGGATGTCCGCCGGTTCCTGGCCCATTCGAGGCCCATCGACCGCCGTGCCTATCTGCACGACCATTTCCTCACCGGTGACTGCTACACGGAGGCCCGCATCCGGTTCAAGGATGGCCGCGTTGCCACGCTGGGCATCGCCAACGATGCCGGCACCGCCCTGCTCACGCCGGTCGTCGCGGGCAAGGAGCAGGCGTCCGGCCACTACCTGCACTGCGCGCGGTGCACGGGCTTGCTGGACCTGCCGGACCGCGAGCCTCCGAATTAATCCTGGCCACCATCGCAGCCCAATAAAAAAGCCCGGCCTCCCAAGAAGGCCGGGCTTTTTGATTGCTACTTATTTAATAGCAATATGCCCTAGTGAATCATGCGCTGGAGGCCGATCAGGCCAGCAATGCGTTCACGCGCTTCACATAGGCGGCGGGGTCCTCGGGCAGGCCGCCTTCGGCCAGCAGCGCCTGGTCGAACAGGATGTGCGCCAGGTCGTGGAAGTGCACGCTGCCGTCCAGCTTCTTGACCAGGGCGTGATCGGGGTTCACCTCCAGCACGGGCTTGGACTCGGGCGCCTGCTGGCCGGCCTGCTTGAGCATGCGCGCCAGCTGGGTGCTCATGCCGTCGTCCTGCACGACCAGGCAGGCGGGCGAATCGACCAGGCGGGTGGTGGCGCGCACGTCGTCGGCCTTGTCCTTGAGGGCCTCCTTGAGCTTGGCCAGCAGCGGCTTGAAGGCCTCGGCGGCTTCCTCGGCGGCCTTCTTCTCGGCCTCGTCCTGCAGCTTGCCCAGATCGACCGCGCCCTTGGCCACGGACTGCAGCGGCGTGCCGTCGAAGTCCTGCAGGTAGTTCAGCGCCCACTCGTCCACGCGGTCGGTCATCAGGAGCACCTCGATGCCCTTTTTCTTGAAGACTTCGAGCTGCGGGCTGTTCTTGGCGGCGGCCAGCGTGTCGGCGGTGATGTAGTAGATGGCGTCCTGGCCTTCCTTCATGCGCGCCTTGTAGTCGGCGAACGAGACGGTGACCGCATCGCTCTGCGTGGAGGCGAAGCGCAGCAGCTTGGCCAGGCGCTCGCGGTTGCCGAAGTCCTCGCCCAGGCCTTCCTTGAGCACGGCGCCGAATTCGGCATAGAACGCCGTGTACTTGCCTTCCTTGGCCTTGTCCTCGTCGCTCACCACATCGGTCACGCCGTCGGCGCCTTCTTCACCGGCGGTGTGCTTGTCGTGCTTGGCCAGGTCTTCCAGCATGCCGAGCACGCGCTTGGTGGAGCCTTCGCGGATGGCGCGCACGTCGCGGCTTTCCTGCAGCAGCTCGCGGCTCACGTTGAGCGGCAGGTCGCTGGAGTCGATCACGCCCTTCACGAAGCGCAGGTAGGTGGGCATCAGCGCCTCGGCATCGTCCATGATGAACACGCGCTTGACGTACAGCTTCACGCCGGCCTTCTTGTCGCGGTTCCACAGGTCGAATGGGGCCTTGGCGGGCACGTACAGCAGCTGCGTGTACTCGGTGTTGCCCTCCACGCGGTTGTGGCTCCAGGTGAGCGGGTTCTCGTGGTCGTGGCTGATGGCCTTGTAGAAGTCCTGGTACTGCTCTTCGGTGATGTCCTTCTTGGGGCGGGTCCACAGGGCGCTGGCCTTGTTGACGGTTTCCCACTCGCCGGTCTTGACCATGCCGCCGGGCTGGCGGCCGCCGTTTTCGTCGCCGGGGTTGATCAGCTCGCCCTCTTTCCACTCTTCCTTTTCCATCAGGATGGGCAGGCTGATGTGGTCGGAATACTTGCCGATGATGGACTTGATCTTCCAGGCGTTCAGGAACTCTTCGGCGTCGTCGCGCAGGTGCAGGATGATGCTGGTGCCGCGCTCGGGGCGGGTGATGGTCTCGACCTCGAAGTCGCCCGTGCCGCCGCTGATCCAGCGCACGCCCTGCTCGGCGGGCAGGCCGGCCCGGCGCGATTCCACGGTGATCTTGTCGGCCACGATGAAGCCGGAATAAAAGCCCACGCCGAACTGCCCGATCAACTGGCCCTGCTCGGACGCGGTGGCCTTCTGGTCGCCCGAGAGCTTGCCCATGAAGTCCTTGGTGCCGCTCTTGGCGATGGTGCCCAGGTGGTCGATGGCCTCCTGCTGGCTCATGCCGATGCCGTTGTCGGTGATGGTGAGCGTCTTGGCGTCCTTGTCGAAGGCCACGCGCACTTCGAGGTGGGGCGCGTCTTCGTACAGGGCGTTGTTGTTCAGGGCCTCGAAACGCAGCTTGTCGCAGGCGTCGGACGCATTGGAGATCAGCTCGCGCAGGAAGATTTCCTGGTTGGAGTACAGTGAATGCGTGACCAGGTGCAGCAGTTGCGCCACTTCGGCCTGGAAGGAATGGGTCTGTTTGCTCATGGTGTGGATTGGGAGGTCTGGGTCATTCACAAAAAGAGGGATGCCCCGGCAGTTCGGGGCAGGCGCCGCATTATCAAGGCTCGCCGGTCCACTCCCGGCCGAGGCGCCGCGCCGGGGGCGCCTCGGCCATTGAACTCCGGGCGCGCGCCCCGTTCCAAGCCGCCATCCCGCCCCGCCCCGGCCCGGGGAGGGCCGGCATCCCCGACGACGGAAACCCGATCCATGCACCCACTCCGAAGCCTGCTTCACAGGCACCTGCCGATGGCGGCGTGCCTGGCCCTGCTGCTGGGCCCGCACCGCCGCTGTGGGCGCAGCAGGCCACGGGCCGTCCCCGATGGCTTCGCCGCCGGGGGTCACGGGCGGCGGCCAGGCCGAGGTG
>NZ_BAAJYR010000344.1:0-3762 GCF_057546605.1 Acidovorax sp. KPB24-03
ACGGTCTCGCCCGCCAGCGGCAACCGGATGGCACCCACCCGCAGGGTCTGGGGCGGGGCGGCTGGCGCATCGCCGGCCTCGCGGTGCTGGCGCACGCGGGCCACGCACACCGTGCCCTGCGGTACGGAGGAGTGGATGTCGAAGTCGTCCGCCAGCCGCCGGACCGCGCCCAGCCCGGCGCCCTGCGTGCCGCCGGTGGAGTAGCCGTCGCGCATGGACAGCGGCAGGTCCTGGATGCCTGGCCCGTGGTCGATGGCAATCACCTCCACCAGGCCGAGCGCCGGCACGGCCGCGATCAGCAAGCGGCCTTCGCGGGCGTGCAGGTGCAGGTTGTTGGCCAGCTCGGTCACCACGATGGACAGGCGCCCGCTGTCGGTGTCGCCCCATTCCATCTCGGCGCTCGCGTGGGCGGCGAAGCGCCGGGCTTCGCCCACGCAGCTGGTGTCGCCCATCGCGAAGGCCGTGTGCGTCCATCCCATCAGCAACTGGGGGGCGTTGCCCGTGGGGGCGGCTACTTCCATTTGGTGATGCTCACGCGGGTCCCTTCGCCGGGGGCCGTGTGGATGTCGAACTCATTGACCAGGCGCCGGCTGCCCGGCAGTCCCAGGCCCATGCCGCCGCCCGAGGTCCAGCCGTCGGTCAGGGCGAGCTTCAGGTCGGAAATGCCCGGCCCCTCGTCTTCGAAATGCAGTTGCAGGCCATGGCGGCCCTGCCGCTCCAGCGTTTCCCAGCGCATGCGGCCGCCGCCACCGTGCACCAGCGTGTTGCGCGACAGCTCGCTGGCCGCCGTGATGAGTTTCGTCTGGTCCACCAGCGAGAATTTCAGCTGAGTGCACAGGACGCGGACCGTCTGCCGGCAGGCGACGATGTGCTGCTCCGACGCGATCGGCAACGTGCCGGCGGGATCAGCGGACAAGGGATGGCTCCTGGCGGATGCGCTCCAGCAATTGCATTCCGCGCTCCACGTTGAGTGCGGTGCGAACGCCTTCCAGGGACAGGCCCAGTTCCACCAGGGTGATGGCCACGGCGGGCTGCATGCCCACCACCACCGTGTGGGCCGAGAGAATGCGCGCGATGCCGGAGATGCTGCTCAGCATGCGCCCGACGAACGAGTCCACGATTTCCAGGCCCGAGATGTCGATCATGACGCCGGTGGCGCCCGTCTTGGCGATGCGGTCGGCCAGGTCGTCCTGCAACTGCATGGCGGTGCGGTCCTGCATGTCCACCTGGATGGTGACCAGCAGGGTTTCGCCCATGCGAAGAATGGGAATGCGGTCCATGGGGTGCTCCGGATCAGGCGGCGCGCGTGATGCGCCAGCCGGTTTTCTGCAGCGCCAGCGACAGCGCGTCCGCCAGATTGGCGCGCGTGTAGATGCCTTGCAGGTCGATGCCCAGGTGCACGATGGTCTGTGCGATCTGCGGGCGGATGCCGCTGATGATGCAGTCCGCGCCCATGAGCCGGATGGCCGCCACGGTCTTGAGCAGATGCTGCGCGACCAGCGTGTCCACGGTAGGCACCCCGGTGATGTCGATGATGGCGAGTTCCGATTCGGTCTCCAGGATGCGCTGCAGCAGCGTTTCCATGACCACCTGCGTGCGGTTGCTGTCCAGGACGCCGATCATGGGGACGGCCAGCACGCCGTCCCAGAGCTTCACCACGGGGGTGGACAGCTCCAGCAGCTCTTCCTGCTGGCGGCGGATGATGTCCTCGCGCGCCTGCTGGAAGGTGTTGGCCGTGCGCTGGGCCAGCTGGTCGACCAGCGCCGTGGCGGACCACAGGGCCGGAACCAGGTCGGCGGCGGCGGGCACCGTCTGCTGCAGCAGCGTGAAGAGGGGCTTTTTCATGGCCTGGACGAACACGCTGGTGTCGCCCGCCGTCTGGCCGCGCGAGGCGCGCGAGCGCGAAAGCGCTTCGAGCGCCTCGTTCATGCCTTGCCAGGCCGGGCCATTGGGGCCTTGCGCGTCGCCGCCAGCCTGCAGCGCGCTGCGCAGCAGCTGCAGCAGTTCGCGCGCCTGCGCCGCCGTGGCGCGCTGGTGGGTGGGGTCTTGGGCGCCTGCCTCGGCCAGCCACTCATCCAGGATGGCGGATTCGTGGGTTTCCAGAAGGGAAAGAAGGGCCGGGTGTTGCTGCTTCATGGCAGGGCGCTTTTCTAGATAAAAACAAATTCTAACGGGCGGGGCTGCACCGCCACGCGGGCTTGCCCTGCGCGGGCACCGGGCTTGTACCTACTTTCCGCGGGGCCGCGCCTGGGACGCACAGCGCTGGGGCAGTCGGTGGGTGGCGATGCGCGGGCCGCACCAGTCCGGGCCGTCGATGCGGGTCGCCGCCCGTTGCCGCACCGGGGGCTCCAGTGGCGGTGTGCCACCAAAGATAGAGGCTTTTGGATCGAAACAGGGCCGTTGCCGGGATATTTCCTGCCTTTGATGCTATGAAAATAATAGCATTGGCCGCAATGCCAGCGGAACGGGTCGCCACCGCGCCGGCCGGGCCCCGATCTTGCAAGCCCACCCGTCACCCGGACCGGCGCGAGAAATCGCCCGACTCCAGGGCTCCCGCCCGGTGGGAATATGCGTGTGCAAATGGGGGCCTGTGCGTAGTAACCCTGTATAGACAGGTCTGTCGCACCGCCATCATTCCGGGCGTCGGAGCAATGCGGCGCGTGCCTTCCAGGTGCGCGACTCGATCTTTTCTTGTGAGGAGCAGATGATGGGCCGATCGGTTTTGAAAATGGTGTCGCTGGCGGTGGCGGGCGTTTGTGTGGCGGGGCTGTCCCTGCAGGCCCAGGCGCAGAACGTGAAGATTGCGCTGGGCATGTCGGGCTGGACGGGCTTCGCGCCGCTCACGCTGGCCGACAAGGCGGGCATTTTCAAGAAGAACGGCCTGGATGTGGAACTCAAGATGATTCCGCAGAAAGACCGCCACCTGGCCCTGGCCTCCGAGGCGATCCAGTGCGCGGCCACCACGGTGGAAACGCATGTGGCCTGGAACGCCAACGGCGTGCCCATCGTGCAGATCTTCCAGATGGACAAGTCCTACGGCGCCGACGGCTTGGCCGTGCGCAACGACGTGAAGGGCTTCGCCGACCTCAAGGGCAAGACCATCGGCGTGAGCGCGCCGGGCACCGCGCCGTACTTCGGCCTGGCCTGGATGCTGAACAAGAACGGCATGACGCTCAAGGACGTGAAGACCGTCTCGCTCGAACCCCAGCCCGCTGCGCAGGCCTTCGTGTCCGGCCAGAACGATGCCGCCATGACTTACGAGCCTTACCTGTCCACCGTGCGCGCCAACCCGCAGGCCGGCAAGATCCTGGCCACCACCATCGACTACCCCATGGTGATGGACACCGTAGGCTGCGCGCCCACCTGGCTCAAGGCCAACGCCAAGGCGGCGCAGGCCCTGGCCAACTCGTATTTCGAGGCGCTGGAGATGATCAAGGCGGACCCCGCCAAGGCCAACGAGATCATGGGCTCGGCCGTCAAGCAAAGCGGCGAGCAGTTCGCCAAGTCGTCGGCCTACCTGCGCTGGCAGGACAAGGCGGCCAACCAGAAGTTCTTCGCCGGCGAGCTGATGCAGTTCATGAAGGAGTCGGTGCCCATCCTGCTGGAGGCCGGTGTGATCCGCAAGGCGCCTGAAAAACTCGAAGCCACCTTCGACGCCAGCTTCATCCAGTGATGGCACGGGAGCCCGCCACCATGCCCGCCACGACTGCCGCCCGCCACCCTGCCGCAGGGCCGTCCGCCAGCGCCCCCGCCGCGCTGCGG
>NZ_BAAJYR010000345.1:0-3749 GCF_057546605.1 Acidovorax sp. KPB24-03
GGCAGCCGCGCGGCTGGCGCCGCCCGGTGCTGCAGGACGGCCCGGGCCCTGGCAAGGCGCTGCCCGACGAAGCGCTCGACGCGCTCGGCCAGATGCTGACCTTCCCCACGAGCGAGGAGGTGTATGCCGGCATCGCCGTGGTGCGCGAGGCCTGCACGCCCGATTCGCTGGCCGATTTCGCATGGGATGCGTTCGGCGCCTGGCTCGAAGCGGGCGGCCCGTCGAAGGACGGCTGGGCGCTGACCGCGCTGGGCCTGCTGGGCACCGACGACACCGCCCGCCGGCTCACGCCCTTCATCCGCGCCTGGCCCGGCGAGTCGGCCCATGCGCGCGCCGTCACGGGGCTGGACGTGCTCGCGCAGATCGGCACCGACGTCGCGCTGATGCTGCTCAACGGCATCGCACAGAAGATCAAGTTCAAGGGCTTGCAGGACAAGGCCCGCGAGAAGATCGCCGCCATCGCCGAGGCGCGGGGCCTGAGCCCCGAGGAACTGGAGGACCGCCTCGCGCCCGACCTGGGCCTGGATGCGCAGGGCACGCTGCGGCTCGACTTCGGTCCGAGGGCGTTCAAAGTGGGCTTCGACGAGACGCTCAAACCCTATGTGCGCGAGGTCTCGGGGGACGGCAGCGACGGCGCGCGCCTGCCGGACCTGCCCAAGCCGAAGAAGACCGACGACCCCGACCTCTCGGCGCAGGCCGTGGAGCGCTTCAAGCTGCTCAAGAAGGACGCGCGCACCATCGCCAGCCAGCAGTTGCTGCGCCTGGAGGTGGCCATGTGCGCGCGCCGGCGCTGGACGCCGGAGGTATTCCGCACCTTCCTCGCCGGCCACCCGCTCGTGCGCCACATCGTGCAGCGCCTGGTGTGGGGCGTGTACGAGGTGCCAGATGGCGGCAGCTACGGCGGCCGGCTCGCGGCCTGCTTTCGCGTGGCGGAAGACGGCAGCACCACCACGGCCGAGGACGACCCGTTCGATATCCCGGAGGGCGCGCAGGTGCGCATCGGCGTTCCGCATGCGCTGGAACTGTCGCCCGAGGACGCCGCGGCCTTCGGCCAGATCTTCGCGGACTACGAGCTGCTGCAGCCGTTCCCGCAGATCGGCCGCGACACCTACACGCTGACCGAGGCGGAGAAGGCGGACATCAAGCTATCGCGCTGGACCAAGGCCAAGGTGCCCACGGGCCGCGTGCTGGGCCTGGTCAACAAGGGCTGGCGCCGCGGGCAGGCGCAGGACGGCGGCGGCATCTGGTACTTCACCAAGCCGCTGGGAGCCGCCCATGTGATCGAGTTGCACCTGGACCCCGGCATCATCGTGGGCATGGTGGACGAGTACCCCGAGCAGGAACTGGGCGAGGTGCAGGTGGGCAAGCCTTCCGCGTGGGGCGAGTTGCAGAATGCCGAGCCCATCGGCCGTCTGGACGCCATCTCCGCCAGCGAGCTGATCCGCGACCTGGAGGGGCTTCGCGCCTGACCGGCCATCGCATGGCTGCCCCCTGCCTTTCCCATCCCTGACCGACCGCACCATGGCCATCTCCCGCAAGACAACACCTCCCGGCGAAGCCGCAACCGCGGGAGTCCCGCTGCAGCGGCCGCCTTCCGAAATCCTCCATGCCGCGGAACTGGAGCGCCTGCGCGCACAGGACACGGACCCGCGCCCGCCCGGCTGGTCGCTGGGCCTGCGCGCCGCACGGGCCTTCATCCTGGGCGATGCGGCGCTGGGCATCGCCCCCAAGATCGTCGCGCCCGTGGCAAGCATCGAACGCATGCTGGTCACGCTGGCCACCGGCCGCGGGCTGATGCTCGTGGGCGAGCCCGGCACGGCCAAGTCGCTGCTGTCGGAGCTGCTCGCCGCGGCCGTCTCGGGCGTCTCCACGCTGACCATCCAGGGCGGCGCCTCGACCACCGAGGACCAGATCAAGTACGGCTGGAACTACGCCCTGCTCATCAACGAAGGCCCCAGCCCGCGCGCGCTCGTGCCCGCACCGCTCTACCAGGGCATGCAGCAGGGACGCATCGTGCGGTTCGAGGAGATCACGCGCGCGCCGCTGGAGGTGCAGGACTGCCTGCTCGGCATGCTCTCCGACCGCGTGATGGCGGTGCCCGAGCTGGCGGGCGAACACGCCATGCTCTACGCCCGCGAGGGCTTCAACATCATCGCCACGGCCAACACGCGGGACCGCGGCGTGAACGAGATGAGTGCCGCGCTCAAGCGCCGCTTCGACTTCGAGACCGTCTTCCCGATCCTCGACTTCGACCGGGAGCTGTCGCTCGTGCAGGACGCCAGCGCGCGGCTGCTCGCGCAAAGCGGCATCCCGCACGCCGTGCCGGCGTCGGTGCTGGAGCTGCTCGTGTCCACCTTCCGAGACCTGCGCGGTGCACCGGCCGACGGCCAGCGCGGCGCGCCGCCCGATGCGGCCATGGACCGCCTGAGCGCCGTGATGTCCACCGCCGAGGCCGTGAACGTGGCCCACGCGGTGGGCGTGCGCGCCTGGTTCCTGGAGCGGCGCGAGGGCTCGCCCGCCGACCTGGTGGACTGCATCGCCGGCACCATCGTCAAGGACAACGCCGACGACCGCGCCAAGCTGCGCCGCTATTTCGAGCAAAAGGCCGCCAAGCGCACGGGCGGGCACTGGCGCGCGTACTACGAAGCGCGCCACCGGCTGCCGTGAAGGCCGGCACGGCGCCGCCCGCCGACCCCGTCATCCTCGGCGTGCGCCACCACAGCCCCGCCTGTGCGCGGCTGGTGGCGGCGCGCATCCGGGCGCTGCGGCCCGCGTTCGTGCTGATCGAGGGGCCCGCGGATTTCAACGACCGGCTGGACGAGCTCTACCTGCCGCACCGCCTGCCGGTGGCGATCTACAGCTACCTGGCGCGCGGCGGTACGCACCGCGGATCGTGGACGCCCTTCGCCGATCACTCGCCCGAATGGCAGGCGCTGCAGGCCGGGCGGGAAGCCGGCGCGCAGGTGCGCTTCATCGACCTGCCCGCCTGGCACGACGCGTTCGCCCATCTCGAGAACCGCTACGCCGATGCGGCCGATGCCGAGCACCAGGCGCGGGCCGAGGCCTACGAGCGCGCGCTGGCGGACCAGCTCGCGGTGCAGGGCCGCGACGCGCTCTGGGACCACCTCTTCGAAGACGCAGGGCCGGAGGATCCGCACGCCGGCTGGGAGGCCAGCGATGGCCTGGCGCTGCGCCTGTCCACGTACTTCAGCCACCTGCGCGGCGAGGGGGAGGCGGGCTCGCTCGGCAACCAGGCGCGCGAACAGATGATGGCGCGCTGGATCGCCTGGGCCATGGCGCAGGACCTTGGAGCGGTGCTGGTGGTGTGCGGCGGCTACCACGCCCCCGCGCTCGCGCGGCTCTGGCGCGGCATGCCCACCGGCGAGCCGGAAACGCCGCAGCCTGCGGAAGACCCCGAAGACACTATCAAAAATATAGCAAACCACCCAATTACCACTAAGGCATCGGCACGATTTGGCTCTTACATCGTGCCCTACACCTTCCGGCGGCTCGATGCCTTCGCGGGCTATGCGTCGGGCATGCCGTCGCCGCAGTACTACCAGTGGCTCTGGGAGCACGGGGCCGAGGGCGCGGCCCGCGAGTTGCTGCGCGGCGTGGTGCAGCGCCTGCGCGAGCGCCAGCTGAGCGCCTCCACCGCCGACCTGATGGCCGTGCATGCGCGCGCGCTGGGGCTGGCGCGGCTGCGGGGGCACCGCCAGCCGTTGCGCTCGGACTGGCTCGACGCCCTG
>NZ_BAAJYR010000346.1:0-3747 GCF_057546605.1 Acidovorax sp. KPB24-03
GCCTGCGCGGCGGCCCGCCGGGCGCTCAGCGCCGCAGCGATGCGAGGAGGGCGGCGAACACGATCAGGCCCCCGCCCAGCAAGGTGCGCGGCTGCAGCTGCGCGGCCGACAGCAGCACCGACGACACGCTGGCGAACACCACCTCCGACAGCAGGATCACCGCCGTGGTGCCCGCCGCCAGCCGCGATGCCCCGTACTGCAGCGCCCCGTTGCCCAGCCACAGCGCCACCGCCAGCAGGGCGGCCGTGGCGATCCAGGTGGCGTTCACCGGGGGAAACGGCTCCACCACGCCGGCCTGCAGCCCGATGCAGGCCACCACCAGCGCCATCAGCATGCAGCCGCCGAACATGACGAACATGCGCGCCTGTCCCGGCACCGCATGCAGCCGCCGCAGCGTGACATTGGTCAGCGCGAAGAGGAAGCCGCCCGCCAGCGCCAGCCCGTCGGCGAGCGACAGGTTCTGCAGCAGCCGGGACGGCGAGGTGCCCTCGGGCAGCAGCACCAGCACCACGCCGGTGAAGGCCAGCGCCAGCCGCAGCAGCGCCATGGGCGTGGGCCGCTCGCCCAGCACCCGCCAGGCCAGCAGCAGGCCCCAGACCGGCATCAGATAGAACAGCAGGACCACGCGCACCACGTCGCCCACGGTCACCGCCCAGTTGAAGGCCACGTTGTTCAGCCCCGAGCTCAGGGCCAGCAGCCACAGCTGCGGGTGCTGGCGCACCTGTGCCCACAGGCCCGGGCGCAGCGCCAGCAGGCCGGCCAGGATGGCGCTGTACATCACGGCGGTCGCCCACAGCGGGTGCAGCCCCGCCCCGTGCATCACCCGGAACGGCCACCATGCCAGGCCCCAGACGAAGGCATTGAACAGCAGGGCGAAATAGGGCAGCGGCGATGGCATGGAGCGTCGTGGTGCGGCAGGGGTGCCTCCGCTTCGCAGTCGGATGGGCACGGAAAAAGAGGGGCCGCAGCATCGGCATGATTTTCTGCCCCCGGACGAAGGCAGTTCCATGTCCGGCTGTGGTTAAGTTGTACTTTCCACTGCGCAGGCCGGCAGACGGGCGCGCGTGGCGCCCGGGGCGCGCCGCGGCAGTCAGTGGTGGTGGTCGTGCCGCGCCAGGTGCAGCAGGTGGTCCACTTCTTCGCGGTAGCGCACGCAGTTGTGCTGGTGCCAGCGGCGGATCAGCCACATCACCCCGGCCACCACGAGGCCGAACGCGGTGATGGCGCCGAACACCGACAGCCCCATCTTGAGCGACAGGCTGTAGAACGCGCCCAGCGCCAGGATGCAGGCCTGCTCGTTGAAATTCTGCACCGCGATGGAGCGGCCCGCGCCCATGAGGTTGTGGCCCCGGTGCTGCAGCAGCGCGTTCATCGGCACCACCAGGTAGCCGCCCAGGCCGCCCAGCAGGATGAGGAAGGGAATGGCGACCCAGATGCTCTTGATGAACACCATCAGCACCAGCAGCAGCCCCATGGCGATGCCCAGCGGGATCACCTTGGTGGCCATGTCCAGCCGCATGCGCATGGAGGCCACCACCGCGCCCACGGCCGTGCCGATGGCCACCACCCCGGTGAGGGCCGAGGCCTGGGTGGTGTTGTAGGAGAGCGCGGCCGCGGCCCAGGCCAGCACGATGAACTTGAGGTTGCCGCCCGCGCCCCAGAAGAGGGTGGTGGTGGACAGCGAGATCTGGCCCAGCTTGTCGCGCCACAGGCGGTTGTTGCAGGCCCAGAAGTCCGGCAGCATCGCCAGCGGGTTGGAGGGCAGCGGGCGCATCTCCACGCCGGTGTGGGGAATGCGGGTGTTGAACCACGCGGCCACCAGGTACAGGGTGATCAGCGCGGCGATGGCGGCCTCGGCCGCGGTGTCCACGCCGGTGTCCACGAAGGGCAGGTCCACCGACAGCAGCAGGCCGGCGATGGCGGGCCCCACGAGCTGGCCGCCCAGCAGCACGCCCAGGATGATGGAGGCGATGGTCAGCCCCTCGATCCATCCGTTGGCCTTGACCAGCTGCGAGGCCGGCAGCAGTTCGGTGAGGATGCCGTACTTGGCGGGCGAGTAGGCCGCGGCGCCCAGGCCGACCACGGCGTAGGCGATCAGCGGGTGCGAGCCGAACAGCATCATGAGGCAGCCCACGACCTTGATCGCGTTGCTGAAGAACATGACCTTGCCCTTGGGCATCGCATCGGCGAAGGCGCCCACGAACGGCGCGAGCACCACGTAGAACAGCGCGAACATCGGCACGAGCGCCGCACGCTGCCATTCCGGCGACCCGTTGGTGCGCAGCAATTCCACGGCGGCCACGAAAAGTGCGTTGTCGGCCAGCGAGCTGAAAAACTGCGCCGACATGATGGTGTAGAAACCGCGCTTCATCGAATGGCTGTTGGGTGCATCAGTTCGCCTGATGCCCTGTTAAATATCGGAACCCGCTGCAAGTGACTGGCGGTTATATCACGCGGTTTCTAGAGGGCGATGCCAGAATTCCTTCCTTTTCGCTCCGCAGATCCACCCCATGCCGCGTCCCATCCAAGCCACCATCCACACTGCTGCACTGCAACACAATCTCGAGCGCGCCCGCGCCAGTGCGCCGGACGCCCTGGCCTGGGCGGTGGTGAAGGCCAATGCCTACGGCCACGGCATCGAGCGCGTGTTCGAGGGGCTGCGCGCGGCCGACGGCTTCGCGCTGCTGGACCTGTCCGAGGCCGAGCGCCTGCGCGCCCTGGGCTGGCGCGGCCCCATCCTGCTGCTGGAGGGCGTGTTCGAGCCGCGCGACCTGGAGCTGTGCTCGCGCCTGGGGCTGTGGCACGCTGTGCATTGCGACGAGCAGATCGACTGGCTGGCCGCCCACAAGACGCAGGCGCCGCACCGCGTCTTCCTCAAGATGAACACCGGCATGAACCGCCTGGGCTTCACGCCCGAGCGCTACCGCTCGGCCTGGGCGCGGCTCAATGCGCTCACGCAGGTGGACGAGATCTCGTACATGACCCACTTCAGCGACGCCGATGGCCCCCGTGGCATCGCGCACCAGATGCAGGCCTTCCAGTCCGCCACGCAGGACCTGCCCGGCGAGAAGAGCGTGTGCAACAGCGCGGCCACCCTGCGCCATGCGGTCGATGCGCGCGTGCGCGGCGACTGGATCCGCGCCGGCATCGTGCTGTATGGCGGGGCGCCGGACTACCCCGAGCACGACGCCGCCCACTGGAACCTGCAGCCGTCGATGACGTTGTCGGCCCGCGTGATCGCGGTGCAGCACGTGCAGGCCGGCGACACGGTGGGCTACGGCTCCGCCTTCACGGCCGACGCCCCGCTCACCATCGGCGTGCTGGCCTGCGGCTATGCCGACGGCTACCCGCGCCACGCCGGCACCGGCACGCCCGTGCTGGTGAACGGGGTGCGCACGCGCGTGGTGGGCCGGGTGAGCATGGACATGATCACGGTGGACCTCTCCCCCGTGATCGCGGCGGGCGTGGAGGCGGGCTTCGGCGCCGAGGCCACGATGTGGGGGCGCGCCGCCAGCGGTGCCGTGCTGTCGATCGACGAGGTGGCGCATGCCGCCGGCACGGTGAGCTGGGAGCTGATGTGCGCCCTGGCCCCGCGCGTGCCGGTGGCGGTGGCCTGATGCGCCCGGGGCAGCGCGCGCCGGCCGCCCGATCCGGCAAGGGCTCGACCTGGCGGCGGGTACAGGCGCCCGACCGCGAACTGGTGCACACCCTGCGCCAGCGCCACCGGCTGCACGTGCACGGCTGGTG
>NZ_BAAJYR010000347.1:0-3718 GCF_057546605.1 Acidovorax sp. KPB24-03
CCGCCCGAGGCCCTGGCCCAGCTGCAGGCCCTGCGCGACGCCGGCCGCATCGCGGTGGTGGCCGGGCAGATCGTCGGCGTCGAGGTGCAGCACGACCGCCTGAGCGCGCTGCAACTGATCGACCCGGACGGCCAGCCCCGGCCATTGCCGCTCGACGTGCTCATTGCCTGCCTCGGCATCTCGCCGCGCCTGGGCGCCATCGCCGACTGGGGACTGGCGATGGAGCGCAAGCAGCTCGTGGTCGATACCGCGGCCTTCCGCACGGCCATCCCCGGCATCCATGCGGTGGGCGACATCAACACCTACCCCGGCAAGCGCAAGCTGATCCTGTGCGGCTTCCACGAAGCCACGCTGGCGGCCTTCGGCGCGGCCGAATACCTGTCCGGCGCGCCCGTGGCGCTGCAATACACCACCACCAGCGCCCGGCTGCACGAGCGGCTGGGGGTGGCGGTGCCGGCGGCCTCCGCACCGCCCTAGAATCGCGGCTTCGCCAGGGGTGCTGCCGACCGGCCCCCGTCTGAGACTTTCCCCTTGAATCGGCCGGGGTCATCCTCGCGCAGGCCATTCGCCTCCCGCCGCCACGCCCACCGCATGCCGTCCCGGCGTGCCTTGGGGCCAGCCCGTGCCGCGATCCTGCTGTGCCTGCCATCCACGGAGCTTCCATGCCGCCCTCCTCGCCCCCTGCGACTGCCAACGACGCGCTGATCCCCATCGCGCCCGACCGCCGCGTCTTCCGTTTCGGCGACCATGCCTCGCTGTGGTTCAGCCTGGGTGTGGGCCTGCTGGTGATGCAGGTGGGCGCCTATCTGATGCCCGCGTTGAGCCCGCGCGAGGCGCTGGCGGCCATCGTGGCCGGGTCGCTGATCGGCGCCGGCCTGCTGGGCTGGGTGGCCAAGATCGGCTGCGACAGCGGCTTGGCGAGCGCCGGACTGATGCATGCCGTCTACGGGCGCGCGTTCGCAGGCCTGCCCATCGGGCTCAACATCGTGCAGCTCGCGGGCTGGGGCGCGTTCGAGCTGGTGGTGATGCGCGATGCCACGGTGGCCATCGGCCGGCAGGCCGGCGCCATGGGCGGGGCCCACTGGCCGGTGCTGGCCACGCTGCTGTGGGGCGGCGTGGTGATGCTGCTGCTCAGCGGCTCGATGGTGCAGCTGGTGCGCCGGCTCATCGCGCGCGTGGCGCTGCCCCTGGTGGTGCTGTCGCTGCTGTGGCTGAGCTGGCAGTTCGTGTCGCTGGCGCAGGCCCAGGGATTCGCCACGCTGTGGACGCGCCCCGGCGCGGGCGGCATGGGCGTGCTGCCGGCGCTGGACCTGGTGATCGCCATGCCCATCTCCTGGCTGCCGCTGGTGGCCGACTACGCGCGCCACGGCACGTCCGGCCGGTCCGCGCTGCGCGGCACCTGGCTGGGCTACGCGCTGGCCAACCTGTGGTGCTATGCGCTCGGCGTGCTGGTGGCGCTCACGCTGCCCAGCCAGGACCTGGTGACCGCGCTGCTGCTGGCCCAGGGCGGGCTGATCGCGCTGTCGCTCATCCTGATCGACGAGGTGGACAACGCCTATGGCGATGCGTATTCGGGCGCGGTCTCGGCCCACAGCCTGCTGCCGCGCTGGGGCGTGCGCCGCTGGGGCATGGCCATGGCGGCGCTGTGCACGGCGCTGGCCCTGGTGCTGCCGATGCACAGCCTGGAGCCGTTCCTGCTGCTGCTCAGCTCGGTATTCGTGCCGCTGTTCGGCGTCATCCTGGGCCGGCTGGCGTTCGGCGCGCCGGTGCAGCAGGCCCTGGCAAAGGCGCGGCAGGTGGAGTGGCTGCCCGTCGGCCTCTGGATCGCGGGCATCGCCTGCTACCACGGGCTGCCGCGGGTGCTGCCGGCGCTGGGCGCGGCGCTGCCGACACTGTGCCTGTGCTTCGCGCTGGCGTTCCTCACCCGGCCGGGCCGGCGCTGACCCACGCCCGCGGCGCACGCGGCCGGCTTACCTGGCCGGCTTACCTGGCCGCGTGATGATATGAGGCAAAAATCGGGCTCCAGCACAATAACCACTAGGGCATATTGCTACATTTTTAATAGCAACCTGCAGAAGCCCCGGCGGGGCCGGGTCACAGGAAAGCGGGAGGCCCCTTGTCGGCCTTGCTTTCCACCGGGTTGGCCAGCAGCCAGTTGGCCGGGTACTGGCGCATGAACTCCCGCGCCTTCTCCGGCCGGGCCGACAGCCAGGCGCCGTAGGCGCCTTCGTTGAGCAGGGCCGGCATGCGCTTTTCGCTGCCGGGCGGCTGGTAGCGGTGGATCAGCGCATGGCTGTTGGCGTTCACGGTGAGCACGGTGTAGCTGACCAGCTCCTCGCCCTCGGGGCCGGTCCACCGGGCCCACAGCCCCGCCGCGCCCATCGGCAGGCCATCGACGCGCGCGATGCGCGTGGGCACGGCCTTGCCGCTGCGCCAGTCGTCCTCGAAAAACGCCGCCATGGGCACGATGCAGCGCTGGCCTTTCAGCCACGCCTCGCGGAACGGCGTGGCGGTGGAGACCGTCTCGGAGCGCGCGTTCACCAGCTTGGGGGCGCGCAGCCGCCCGTCGGAGGCCGATTTCACCCAGTGCGGTACCAGCCCCCACTGGGCGTGCACCAGTTCGCGCGCCAGCCGGGGGGCGCCGTCCGCATCGGGATCTGTCCCGGCCGCCGATTCGGCATCGCCCAGCAGGGGATCGGTGGGCACCGGCCCGGGCGTGCCCGGCGGCGGCGCCACGGCACGGATGAAAAAGCCGGGCTTGCGGGGCTTCACGTAGCGTTCGCCGCGCGTGTCCGGCGGCTCCACGCCGAAGGCCTCGCGGTAGGTTTCGGGCAGGGGCAGGGTCTCGTAGCGCGTGGTCATCCGGGGATCGTACCTGCGCCCTCGCCCGCCGCTTCGCACAGGGGTGCCCACACTGCCTGGTCGCGCCCCTGCGCCTTGGCCGCATAGAGCGCGCGGTCCGCCCGCTCCAGCGTCTGCTCGATCGACTCGCCCACCACGTGCTGCGCCAGGCCGATGGAGACGGTCAGGTGGATCGGCGCCGAGCCCGGGTGCGTGAGCCGCAGCGCCGAGACGGTTTGGCGCACCCTCTCCAGCAGCGCGCTGGCATCGGCCGGCTGGGTGTTGCACAGCATCAGCACGAACTCCTCGCCGCCCCAGCGCGAGAGCACGTCGGAGTCGCGCACGCTGGCTTTCACCGAGCGGGCGAAGGCCTGCAGCGCGCGGTCGCCCGCCGCATGGCCGTGGGTGTCGTTGATGGCCTTGAAATGGTCCAGGTCCAGCTGCACCAGCACCAGCGAATGCCCGCTGCGCGCGGTGCGGCGCTGCTCCAGCCGCATCAGCTCGATCATGTGGCGGCGGTTGAGCAGCCCGGTCAGCTCGTCGTGCGTGGCCAGTTCGCGGATGTGCTCCAGCGCCTCGGCCAGATCGTGCTTTTGCTGGCGCAGCTGCTGGCGCGTGGCCTGCACCCGCGTGGTGAGGAAGGTGCTGCCCACCAGCACCACGAGGATCATGATCGCGTAGGCGGCGGCCATCGCGGGGCCCTGGTGCAGGTCCTCGCGCAGTTCCAGCAGCACGCCCCCGGCCCCGAAGGCCGCGAGCGAATAGAACAGCACCCCCACCATCTGCCGCGTGGACAGGCCGAAGATCCCGAACATCAGGATCACCGCCAGGATCGGCAGCGTGATGCCCCGCGCCGGCCCCGCGATCACGAAGGCAG
>NZ_BAAJYR010000348.1:0-3702 GCF_057546605.1 Acidovorax sp. KPB24-03
CGCGTGCATGCCCATCTGCTCAAAAACAGTGATGCTATTGAATTTGTAGCGATAATGCCCTAGTGGAATATGCGCTGGAGGCCAATTTTGTTACGCATCGTCGCTGGCCCGTCCACTATGATGGCCGCATGATTGCCGGCCTGCCATCCCCCTCGCTGATCGACCGCATCTGGCGCGCCGCGCGCGGCTGGGCGGTGGCCTGGTGGCGCATCGTGCACCTCGGGTCGGTGGCGCTGGTGCTCATGCTTTCGCCGTCCAGCTACGGGCGCGCCACGCGCTGGCGGCTCGCGCGGCACATGTACCAGGACACGGCGCCCATCCTGCTGGGGTTCACGGTGCTGGCGGCGCTGGTCAGCCTGGTCATCACCCGCATCGTCGTCGTCACGGCGCTGAGCTACGGCCTGTCGCGTTACGCGCTGGAGATGGTCATCCGCGTGCTGGTGCTGGAGCTGATCCCGCTCACCGCCGCGCTGTTCGTCGCCATGCGCACCACCATCCCCAACGGCACCCAGCTCGCCCTCATGCGCCAGGCCGGCCGCCTGGACAGCCTGCGCCGGCACGGCGCCGACCCGATACGCGTGGAGCTGCTGCCCCGGGTGGTGGCCGGCATCTACGCCAGCATCACGCTTGCGGCGCTGTCGTGCGTGGTCGCGCTCGCCATGGCCTATTTCGGGGTGTATGGGCTCAACACCGCGGGGCTGCCGAGCTACACGCGCATGTTCGGCCAGGTGTTCACGCCGGCCGTCACGCTGGTGTTCGTGCTGAAAACCCTGTTCTTCAGCCTCGCCGTGGCCCTCATTCCCATGGCGGCGGGGCTCTACGAAAACGGCGACGGCCGGGGCCGCCACGGCTCCGAACTGGGCGGGCTCGCGCGCATGTTCGCCGTGCTGCTGCTGATCGAAGTCGCGTCCCTGCTGGGCAATTACTACTAACCCGTTCCGTGACCCATACCACGACCGACACCGGCCATGGCCCGCGCTGCGCGCCGTGGCCTCACCGAGGAAACGCTTTCATGCCCGACCCAGAGACCTTCCCCGCCGGCGCTTTCGGCCCGCGGGCCCACGGCGGTGCGCACCATGGCTGAGCGGCCCCCTTCCCACGAAGCGGACGATGCCGCCAGCGAGGCGCTGCTCGAAGCCCAGCGCCCGGTGGCGAACCTGGAGCGCAAGGCCGCGGCGCTGCTCCTGTTCACGCTGGCGCTCATCGTGGGCTCGGCGTTCTATCTGCTGTATGCACGCGGCGTGTTCGAGCCCACGCAGCGCCTGGTGCTCACGGCCGACGACTCCGAGGGCGTGGTGGTGGGCATGGACATGACGTTTTCAGGCTTCCCGATCGGGCGGGTGCGCGGCATCGAGCTCTCGCCCGACGGCAACGTGCGCATCCTGATCGACGTGCCGCGCAAGGACGCGCACTGGCTGCGCGAGTCCAGCGTCTTCACGCTGGTGCGCGGCATCGTGGGCGGCACCACCATCAAGGCCTACAGCGGCATCCTTACCGACCCGCTGCTGGCCGACGGCGCCGAGCGCCCCGTGCTGCGCGGCGATGCCACGGCCGAGATCCCGCAGCTCATGGCCTCGGCGCGCGAACTGCTGTCCAACCTGCAGGCGATGACGGCCCAGGACGCCGCGCTGGGCGGCACGCTGTCCAACGTGCGCACGCTGACCGAGCGGCTGAACGCGCCGGGCGGGGCGCTCAACGTGCTCATGGGCAGCGAGGCGGATGCCAAAAAAGATCACCGCCACGCTGGACCGCACCAACCAGCTGCTGGCGCGCATCGACGGCATGGCCGCCAAGGCCGACCGGCAGGTGTTCGGGGCGGCCGGCGATCCGGGGCTCGTGCCCGAGGTGCGGGCCACGGTGGTGCAGCTCAACGGCCTGCTGGCCGACACGCGCCAGAGCCTGAAAAAGGTCGATGCCGTGCTGGCCGAAGCCCAGGCCATCGGCGCCAACGCGCGAGAAGCCACCACCGATCTGGGCAGCTTGCGGGCCGAAGTGGAGAGCAACCTGCGCAAGGTGGAGGGCCTGGTCAACGACATCCAGCGCAAATGGCCGTTTGCGCGCGACACGGAACTCAAGCTGCCATGAAATCCCTGCTGTCTTCCCCGCTGCGCACACCGGTGTTGCGTGCCGCCGCGCTGCTCCCCTGCCTGGCCCTTTGGGCCTGCGCGGCCAAGCCGCCCACGCCGCAATGGCAGATGAATGCCCACGGCGCGGCCCGCAAGGCCACCGAGGCATACCTGTCGGGCGAGCCCCGCATCGCGCAGCTGGAGTGGGACCGGGCCCGGGCGGAAGTCGCCCGCACGGGGCGGCCCGACCTGCTGGCGCGCGTGGAACTCATGCGCTGCGCCGCCCAGGTCGCCAGCCTGGTGGTCGAGCCGTGCACGGCCTTCGATGCCCTGCGTGCCGACGCCGCGCCGCAGGACCAGGCCTATGCCGATTACCTGGCCGGCACCATCGACAGCACCGCCGCTACCCACCTGCCTGAGCCGCAGCGCAGCGCCTGGGCGGGCGGCCCGCCTGCGCAAGCCGGCCTGGACGATCCGTTGTCGCGCCTGGTGGCCGCGGGGGTGTGGGTGAAAACCGGCCGGGAGACGCCGCAGGTGGTCGACTCCGCCGTGGAGGCCGCCTCCGCGCAGGGGTGGCGACGGCCGTTGCTGGCCTGGCTGACCCTGGCGGCGCAGCGTGCCGATCAAAGGGGCGATGGGCCCGCCGCTGCCGCCGCCCGCAGGCGGTTGTCGGTGCTGGAACAGGGGCTCAGCGCTGAAAAGCGCTGACGCAGAAACCCAAAGGGGCCAAAGGGGGATGGCGCGGAGATTCAGGGGACTGCCCCGGCCCGCGCCGTGCCGGGACGCCGGACTCAGTTGAGGAACGATTCCGCGGGAAGAATCTGCTCGAGGTTGCCCGGCAGATTCACCAGCGAGTCGGCGGCCTGCACCGCCTCGTCCGGTACCAGCGTCATGGCGGTGGCAGCCACCGCGAGAAGCACTGTCACCGTAAAGGCTGCGAAAGCGCGGGTTCCGGAGTGGATTTTGCGTTTCATGACAGAGTCCTTCAAAAGGGGTGGGGCCTGCACGGCGGTGGGAGTGAACGCATTACACCGCTTGCCTTCGGGCCGGGTCTGTCAGACAAGGCCTTTTGGAAGGCTGTTGCGACGACAGTTACGGTTGGTTGCGCTCCGTTGACGCAAGTCAACGGTTTTGGGCTCCATTCACCCAGGCGTCAGCCGCCGGGCAAGCGCCGACGCCGTCAAGGCGGTGCCGTCAGGCCATTGGTCCGCCACCTCGCCGTGCATCCAGCAGGCTGCCATGGCCGCATCGAAGGCGGCGCTCGGCGCGTCGGACGCCGCGGCCAGCCGCGCACCCACCAGTCCCGCCAGCACATCCCCCGTGCCGCCCGTTGCCAGGCGTGCGTTGCCGGTCGGATTGATGCAGGGCGTTTGCCCCGCGGCCGCGATCACGCTGCCCGAACCCTTGAGCACCACCGCGCAGCCGAATTGGTCCGCCAGCCGGGACGCCGCAGCCAGCCGGTCGGCCTGCACGCCTGGCGTGTCCACCGCCAGGAGCCGGGCCGCTTCCAGCGGGTGGGGCGTGAGCACGGTGTGCCGGCCCGGCTGCGCCGCGCGATCGCGCAGCGCCTTCGCCAGGGACGGGTCGCCCGCCACGGCATTGAGCGCATCCGCATCCAGCACCAGGCGGTGCGCCT
>NZ_BAAJYR010000349.1:0-3686 GCF_057546605.1 Acidovorax sp. KPB24-03
GACTTCGCCTTCATGCTGCAGCGCCGCCCGGGCGCCTACCTGTGGCTCGGCCAGGGCCGCGCCGAGCCCGGGCCCGACGGCGAGCGCGCGCTGCACCATCCGTGCTACGACTTCAACGACGACGCGCTGCCGCTGGGCGTGCGCTGGTTCTGCGAGGTGGCGGCGCGCGCCCTGGCTCCCACCTGATGCGGGCTTGAAGCCTGGCATCGCCCCGGCGCCGCACTTTGATTCCTTCCATCCACTTCATCGACCCAAGGGACCATCCCATGAGCATCACCGTGCTGCGCCAGTCCGCCACCCTCGGCGGCTTCGAACACCAGGGCACCCCCGCCCGTCCGCTGACCCTGCCGCCGTGCGAGTTCAGCGGCATCGACGTCGATCTGCAGGGCGCGGGCGAGAACCGCTCGGGCCTGTGGGAATGCACGCCCGGCCGCTTCGAGCGCCAGTTGGCCAATGCCGAGGTCATGCACATCCTGGCCGGGGCCTGCACCTTCACGCCCACGGGCGGCGAGCCGCAATCCATTCGAGCCGGAGACACGCTGTTCTTCCCGTCGAACACCACCGGCGAGTGGCATGTGACGCAAACGCTGCGCAAGGTGTTCGTGGTGCTGGCGGCGTAAAGCCTCCATCGGCGCCTGCGTTCAGGGGCGTGCAGGTCCGTCGCCGCTCGGCGCGGGCAGCTTCGCGATCACCTTGATCTCGAACTGGAAGCCGTAGAGCCAGGTCACGCCCACGCCGGTCAGCGTGGGGTGGGGCGCGTTGCCCCAGTACTCCGGCACGATGGCCCACACGGTCTCGAACGTCGATTCGGGATCGACGAGGAAGACCGTGACATCGACCACGTCGTCGAAGGTGCAGCCGGCCGCTTGCAGGATGGCGTTCAGGTGGTCGAACGCCAGCCGCACCTGCGCCGGCAGGTCGGGCTCGGGCGATCCGTCCTCGCGGCTGCCGACCTGGCCCGACACGAACAGAAAGCCGTTGGAGCGGACCGCTGGCGAATAGCGATTGCGGTCGTAGAGCGCGCGGCGCCCGGCGGGGAAGACGACGTCGCGTTGGGGCGTGCTGGTGGAGTTCATCAAAGGTTCATCGGGGCGAAGCCCCCCGGTGGTTGGCGATGCAGGCACTGTAGGCAGCGGCGGGCGGGGGATAAAGGGCCCAGTCCACCCATCACTGTTTGTAGACTCCAAACAATCCCTCCGCCACCTCCTCCTCCACCACCGCTCCCGCCACCGAAAGCACAGCGCCCATGGACCGTTTCGATGCAATGCAGGCCTTCGCCCGCGTGGTGGAGGCCGGCAGCTTCACCAAGGCGGCCGAGACCCTGCACATGAGCAAGACCACCGTGACCCAGCTCGTCCAGCAGCTGGAGGCGCGGCTGCGCGTGAAGCTGTTGAACCGTACGACCCGCAAGGTCAACGTCACGGCCGACGGCGCGGCCTATTACGAACGCGTGGTGCGCCTGCTGGCCGACATGGACGATGCCGAGGGCAGCCTGTCCAGCGCCTCCGCGCTGCCCCGGGGCCGCCTGCGGGTGGACGTGCCCAGCCCGCTGGCCCGCGCCATCCTGGTGCCGGCGCTCCCGGCCTTCCACGCCCGGTACCCGGACATCCAGATCGACATGGGCGTGAGCGATCGCATCGTGGACCTGATCGGCGAGAACGTGGACTGCGTGGTGCGCGGGGGCGAGCCCACCGATCCGTCCCTGGTCGCGCGGCGCGTGGGCGACCTGCAGCTGGGCGTGTATGCCGCGCCCGGCTACCTTGAGCGCGCGGGCACGCCGCTGCACCCGAACGAGCTGGAGAACTCGCACCACCGCACGGTGGGCTTTCTGTGGGCGCGCACCGGCAAGGCCTTGCCGTATGCCATGCACCGCGAGGGCGAACGCCTGGCCGTGCGGGGCCGCCATGTGTTCTCGGTGGACGACGGCAACGCGTACCTGGCGGCCGGCGTGGCGGGCCTGGGCGTGCTGTGGCTGCCGGACTATCTGGCGCGCGAGCCCCTGGAGCGGGGCGAACTGGTGGGGCTGTTCCAGGACTGGCGCCTGGACCCGATGCCGCTGTACATCGCGTATGCGCCGCACCGGCACGTCAGCCCGCGGCTGCGCGTGTTCATCGAGTGGGTGGCCGGCCTCATGGAGCGGCATGCACCCCTGGCCGGCCGGCCACGGGCGTGACGCGGGCCTGTCAGGCGGCCTGCTGCGCCGGCTGCGATGCCGCGAACCGGCCGATGAAGTAGGGCGCCAGCGGAATCGACGTCTGGCCCGTGGCGATCAGTTCGGCCATGGTCTCGCCCACGCCGGGGCTGATGGCGAAGCCCTCGCCGTTGAAGCCGAAGGCGTAGTGCAGTCCCGCCACCTTGGCGCTCGGCCCCATCACCGGTTGCCAGTCGGGGGTGTAGCCCTCGATGCCGCTCCACACGCGGATCAGCTGCACGTGCTCGAACGCCGGCACGAAGCGGCGCAGCTCGCGCAACTGGCGCAGCACGTTGTCGGGCTTCACGTAGGCGCGGATGCGGTCGGCATGCGCGGGCCCTTTCAGGCCGCCGCCGAAGACGATGTTGCCGCGCGCAATCTGCCGGAAGTACAGGCCCTCGGTCTCGATGGGGGACGACAGGCCGATGGACGGCCCGAGCGCGTAGGGCAGGGGCTCGGTCACGCCCATCTGCGGACCGCGGGCCTCCATCGGCACGGGCTCGCCGAACTGCTCGGCCATGCGGTTGGACCACGCGCCGCAGGCCACCAGCATCTGCGGGGCGCGAAAGCGCCGGCCATCAGCCGTGTGGGCGACGAAGCCGTTGGTGTCGCGCTCCACCTGCATCACCTCGGCATGCTCGACGATGTTCGCGCCCGCACGCCGCGCCGCGCGGGCGAAGGCCGGGCCGGCCAGGCGGGGGTTGGCGTGGCCGTCCTGGGGCGAGTAGGAGCCCGCCACCACACCGGGCGCGAAGATGCCCCAGCGCTGGCGCAACTGCTCGGCGGTGAACAGCTGCAGGTCCAGCCCCAGGGGCTTGACGTCGTGCGCGTGCTTTTCGAGCACCGCGGCCTGCTTTTCGGTGTAGCACACGCGCAGGTGGCCGTAGGGCACGAACTCGGCGTCTTCGCCCAGCAGCGACCGGATGCGGCCCCACACGGCGCGCGCGCGGTTGGCCAGCGGCATCTGGTGCAGCTCGCGGCCCTGGCGGCGCACGTTGCCGAAATTGGTGCCGCTGGCCTGTCGGCCCACCAGCTCGCGCTCCAGCAGCGTGACGGACAGGCCGTGCTGGCGCAGGAAGAAGGCCGTGGTGGTGCCCATCAGGCCACCGCCCAGCACCAGCACGTCGGTGTCGTGCGTCGTGGCGTTCTGGCTGCCGTGGTTCATGCCTGCACCTCGCGCGTGTTCATCATCAAAGGCTTGACCGGCGCCTGCGACCGCAGGCGGCCCACCTGTTCCACGGGAACGTGGCAGGCGCTCGCGACGATTTCCGCCGCGGCATGGCCGCAAAAGCGCCCCTGGCAGCGCCCCATGCCGACGCGGCTGAAGGCCTTGGCGCGGTTCACTTCCTGGCTGTCCATCTCGGTCACGCAGCGGCGCAGTTCGCCCGCGGTGACGGCCTCGCAGCGGCACACCACCGCCGCATCGGGCAGCGCCGCGGCCTGCGCATGCGGCCAGGGAAAGGCCCGCGCCAGCCCCTCGCGAAAGCGGTCCATC
>NZ_BAAJYR010000350.1:0-3672 GCF_057546605.1 Acidovorax sp. KPB24-03
CGTGGCGTTGCCGCCGCCGCGCACGCGCTGCATGCCGTAGTTCAGGCGGATGGCGGCGGGCCGCGTGGTGCCGTAGTCGCGCGCCAGCTGGCGGATCTGCTCCACGGGCAGGCCGCAGACCTCGGCCGCGCGCTCGGGCGGCCACTGCAGCGCGTTCTCGCGCAGCGCGTCCCAGCCCACGGTGTACTGCGCGATGTAGTCGTGGTCGAGCCAGTCGTTGGCAATCAGCTCGTGCATGAGCGACAGGGCCAGGGCCGCATCGGTGCCGGGGCGCAGCTGCAGGTGTTCGTGGCACTTCTCGGCGGTCTCGCTCTTGCGCGGGTCGATGCACACCAGCCGGGCGCCGTCGCGCTTGGCCTGTTGCGCGTAGCGCCAGAAGTGCAGGTTGCTGCCGATGGAGTTGCTGCCCCAGATGACGATGAGGCGCGATTCGGCGAAGAACTCCACCTTCATGCCCAGCTTGCCGCCCAGCGTGTAGTTCAGGCCTTCGCCGCCGGCGGTGGAGCAGATGGTGCGGCCCAGCTGCGACGCGCCCAGCCGGTTGAAAAAGCGCCGGTCCATGCTTTCGCCCTGCACCAGGCCCATGGTGCCGGCATAGCTGTAGGGCAGGATGGCCTGCGGGGCGCGGGCGGCGATGCGCGTCAAACGCGCCGCGATATCGGTGAGCGCCTCGTCCCATGTCACCGCCTCGAACTGCGCGCCCGGGCCCTTGGGGCCGACGCGCCGCAGCGGCTGCAGCAGGCGGTCGGGGTGGTTCGTGCGCTCGGCATAGCGCGACACCTTGGCGCACAGCACGCCGCCGGTGTGGCCGTGCGCCGGGTTGCCCTGCACGCGCGTGGCCACGCCGTTGTCCACGGTGGTGAGCAGGGCGCAGGCGTCGGGGCAGTCGTGGGGGCAGGCCCCGCGCACTTGCCGGACCGGCTCGGAAATGGGGGGGATTTCAGTCGTGGACATAGGGGTTTTCCTGTCGATACACTCACCGACCAGCAGCGATGGCGGGGTGGCGACCCCGCGGAACGTCGACGTTTTTGATCGAAGAGGGGATTTCACCATGAAGCATATTGCGTTGGGGCGCAGACGGTTTTCCATCGGCCTGGGGGCCGCCGCGCTCGGCGGTTTCGGGCTGGCACGGGCGCAATCGGAGGCGCCGATCGTGCTGGGACAGTCCGCCCCGTTCAGCGGGCCCGCCGCGCAGCTCGGGGTGCAGTTGCACCAGGGCGCCCAGCTTTACTTCGAGCAGTGGAACGCCCAGGCGGGCTCCGGCCGGCGCACGGTGGAGCTGCGCACGCTGGACGACGGCTACGAGCCCGACCGCTGCGCTTCCAACACGCGCAAGTTCATCACCGACGATGTGTTCGCGCTGTTCGGCTACGTGGGCACGCCCACCAGCCTGGCGGCGATGCCGCTGCTCACGCAGGCCAAGCTGCCGTTCTTCGCGCCGTTCACCGGGGCCGAGGCCTTGCGCCAGCCCTTGAACAAATTGGTGTTCCACGTGCGCGCCTCGTACAACGACGAGACCGCCGCCATCGTGAACAAGCTCACCCACCTGGGCCTGAGCAAGATCGGCGTCTTCCATCAAAACGATGCCTATGGCAAGGCCGGACTGGATGGCGTGGCGCTGGCACTGGGCGCCCACAAGCTCGCCCCGGTGGCGCAGGCCACGGTGGAGCGCAACTCGGTGGACGTGGCCGCAGCGGTGCAGACCCTGGTGGCGGCCCGGCCCGAGGCGATCGTGCAGGTCGGCACCTATGCCGCCAGCGCCGCTTTCGTGCGCGCCGCGCGCAAGGCGGGCTACGGCGGCACGTTCTACAACCTGTCGTTCGTGGGCACGCAGGCGCTGATGGACGAGCTCAAGGCCGATGGCGCGGGCGTGGTGGTCTCGCAGGTGATGCCCTCGCCCTACCAGTCCGCCCGCCAGCTCACGCGGGAGTTCCAGGACGCGATCAAGAAGGGCGGCAACAAGGTCCAGGCCAATTACTCCAGCCTGGAGGGCTACCTGGCCGCGCGCGTGTTCACCGAGGGGCTGCGCCAGGCCGGCGGCCGGCCCACGCGAGAGTCGCTGATCTCGGCGCTGGAGGGGTTCGGCACGCAGCAGATCGCGGGCTTCCAGGTGGCGTTCGGTCCCGGCAACCACACGGGGTCGCACTTCGTGGAGATGTCGATGCTCACGGGCGACGGCCGCGTGCGCGTCTGACCCGGCGCGCGGTTTACAGCTGGCGCGTCGCGGCCAGCCCCTGCATGAAGGCCTCGCAGCGGGCGAGCTGGTCCAGCGAGACGTATTCGTCAGGCTGGTGCGCCTGCTGGATGCTGCCGGGCCCGCACACCACGGTGGGAATCCCGGCGTTCTTGAACAGCCCCGCCTCGGTGCCGAAGGCCACCAGCGTGGTGCCTTGTTCTCCGGCCAGGCGCTGCGCGAGCCGCGTGACGGCATCGTCCCGGTTGCCCAGGAAGCTGGGGATCTCGCAGATGGTCTCGAAGGTGATGCCGGTGCCGGGCGCCACCTTCTGCATCGCGGGCTCCAGCGACCGGGCATAGGCGATCACCTCGGCCTGCATGCCGGCGGCGTCCGCCGTGGGCAGGTCGCGGAATTCATAGCGGAACTCGGCATCGCGCGGCACCACGTTGTCGGCGATGCCGCCATGGAACTGGCCCACGCTGGCGGTGGAAAAGGGCACGTCGAAGCCTTCGAAGCGCGGCTCGTGCCGCTCGAAGCCCTCGGCCATGTCGCGCACGCGACCCACCACGCGCGCGGCCATCTCGATAGCGTTGACCGAATGCGGCGTGAGCGAGGAGTGCGCCTCCTTGCCGCGCACGCAGCACTTGTAGCGGTACACGCCCTTGTGCGCGATGGCCGGCACCATGCTGGTGGGCTCGCCCACGATGCAGGCCAGCGGGCGGATCCCGGCGTCCTTCATGTCGGCGATGAGTTCCTTCACGCCGAAGCAGCCCACTTCCTCGTCGTAGCTGAAGGCGTAGTGGATGGCGAAGGGAGCATCGCTGCTCAGGAACGCTTCGGCCTGCGCGAGCGCGACGGCGATGAAGGCCTTCATGTCGGCGCTGCCCCGGCCGTACAGGCGCCCGTCCTGCACGGTGGCGCCCAGCGGGTCGAAGGTCCAGTCCTGGCCGTCCCACGGCACGGTGTCGGTGTGCCCGGACAGGATGATGCCGGCAGGCTTGCCCTCGCCCAGCGTGGCGAACAGATTGGCCTTGGTCTTGTCGGCGTTGAAGCTCAGGCGGCTTTTCACGCCGAGCTTTTCGAGCGTGTCGCGCACGAAATGGATGAGATCCAGATTGGAGTGGTGGCTGACGGTGTTCATGCGCACCAGCGTCTGGGCCAGTTGCAGGGCATTCGTGGAGATCATGGTTCCATTCTCCCGGATCCCGCCGGCCCGCGCTGCGAGCACGGGCTCAAAAGCCTTCCCAATCCTTTTCGCTGTGGGCTGCGCTCGCGCTCGGCGCGGTGCCCAGCCGCTTCACGGTGGCCTGCGAAGCTGGCAGCGGTGGCCGTACCGCGCTGGGGCGGGGGCGTGGCACGGCGGGCTGCTGTGGCTGTTGCAGCGATGCCCCGGGCGCGAGCTGGAATACCTCCATGGTCTGCACCAGTTGCTGCGCCTGCGTCTTCAGGCTCTGCGCCGCTGCGGCGCTTTCTTCCACCAGCGCGGCGTTCTGCTG
>NZ_BAAJYR010000351.1:0-3667 GCF_057546605.1 Acidovorax sp. KPB24-03
ACCAGCGCGGCGTTCTGCTGGGTCATCTGGTCCAGGTTGCTCACGGCCTGGTTCACCTGGGCAATGCCGTCGCGCTGCTCGGTGGACGACGCGGTGATCTCGCCGATCAGGTCGGACACGCGCTGCACGCTGCCGACGATCTCCTCCATGGTCTGGCCGGCCTGCGCCACCTGCTGCGAGCCCGACTCCACGTTGCGCACGGAGGTGTCGATCAGCAGCTTGATCTCCTTGGCCGCCTCGGCCGAGCGCTGCGCCAGGCTGCGCACCTCCGACGCCACCACCGCGAAGCCCCGGCCCTGCTCGCCCGCGCGGGCCGCTTCCACGGCCGCGTTCAAGGCCAGGATGTTGGTCTGGAAGGCGATGCCGTCGATCACGCCGATGATGTCGCTGATCTTGCGTGAGCTGTCGGTGATCTGCTGCATGCTGGTCACCACCTGGCCCACCACTTCGCCGCCCCGCCCGGCCACCTGCGCCGCCGTGGACGCGAGCTGGTTGGCCTGGCGCGCGGTGTCGGCGGACTGGGTGACGGTGGCGGTCAGCTCTTCCATGCTGGCCGCCGTCTCCTCGAGGTTGGCGGCGGTCTGTTCGGTGCGGGCGGACAGGTCCTGGTTGCCGGTGGCGATCTCGGTGGAGGCGGAGGACACCGACTCCACGCCCGAGCGCACCTCGGCCACCACCCCGCGCAGGCGCGCCGCCATGGCGGACAGCGAGCGCAGCAGGTGGCCCAGCTCATCCTTGCGCGCGTCCTGCACGTCGACGGTCAGATCGCCCTCGGCGATGGCGTCGGCCAGGCCCACGGCGCGGTCCAGCGGCTGGGTGATCGAGTGCACCGTGAGGTACGCCAGGAACACGCCCAGCAACACCACCAGGGCAGCAATCGCCGCGCCAATCCAGTGCGCCTTTTCCCGCTGGCGCCGGCCCTCGGCCTTGGCCGCTTCGCGCTGGCCCTCCTGCTGCTCGACGAAGGTCTCCTGGGTCTGGATGTATTTGGTGACGGCAGGCAGCAAAGTGTCGTCCACGAGCTTGCGGGTGGCGTCGATGTCCCCGCGGCCTTCCTGGGCCTGGGCGGTGATCTTGAGCACGGCGGTGCGCTCGGCGGAGACGCGTTCGAGCTGGGCCTTTTCCTCGGTCGCCACGGCCTGCGCGATGATCTTCTTCTGGATCTCGGTGATGGCGGCGATGTCGTTCTTGACCAGCGCCTTCATGCGGGTGCTCAGCACCTCGTCGGTGGTGACCGCGCTGACCACCACGCGCTCCACGGCCAACTGTGTCATGCCCTTCCAGCGCAAGGCCAGCGAGATGCGGTCTTCATTGGCCTGGACCATGGCGGTGGTGTCGGCATCCACGCGGGCGGTGTAGGCCACGAGGGCATAGACCAGCAGCAGCATGCTGCCCATGAGGCCGAGGATGATGAGCCACAGCTTGCGGCCAACGGAAAGGTTCTGGAAGTTCATCGGGAAATGGGCGAAGGTGAAGAAGCGCAAAAAAAACGCACGGCAGACGATGCAACGCGTGGAGCGTTACCGGCGTGCACTTTTGCTTACATTTTCAGTGGTTGCGCCGATGGGCGTCAGCGGGGTTTTCCATACCTGGTGCGAGATTGCGACACACGGGAGGGCCAGCGCCCTAGAATCGATCCGTGTCCATCCTTCTCAACGCCGACCTGCACTGCCACTCCGTGGTTTCCGACGGCACGCTCACGCCCGAGGAACTGGCCGCCCGGGCGCATGCCAACGGCGTGCAGCTGTGGGCCCTGACGGACCACGACGAGATCGGTGGCCAGCACCGCGCCATGGCCGCCGCCGCATCGCACGGCCTGCCCTACCTCACTGGTGTGGAGATCTCGGTCACCTTCGCCAACACCACGGTGCACATCGTCGGCCTGGGATTCGATCCGGACGACCGGCAGCTCAGCCAGGGCCTGGCCGCCACCCGTGGGGGGCGCGGCGAGCGCGCGATGGAAATGTCCCGCCAGCTGGCCCAGGTGGGCATCCGCGGTGCCTACGAGGGCGCCCTGCGCTATGTGGGCAATCCGGAGCTCATCTCCCGCACCCATTTCGCGCGCTTTCTGGTGGAAACGGGCGTGTGCCGCGACACCTCCGAGGTGTTCCGCAAATACCTCACCGAAGGCAAGCCCGGCTACGTTCCCCACCGCTGGGCCACGCTCGGCAATGCGGTGCGCTGGATCCACGAGGCCGGCGGCATCGCCGTCATCGCGCATCCGGCCCGCTACAAGTTCAGCGCGAACGCCGAGTACGCGCTCTTCACCGAATTCATCCAGCATGGCGGCCGGGGGGTGGAAGTGGTGACCGGCAGCCATTCCGTGGCCGAGTACGGCGTGTATGCCGCCATGGCCACCGAATTGAACCTCGCCGCGTCGCGCGGCAGCGACTTTCACAGTCCGGACGAATCGCACACCGACCTGGGCGCCCTGCCCCCGCTGCCCGGCGCATTGACCCCCGTGTGGGACCTGCTGGCAGACCGCATCCACACCGCCGCCTGAGGACCTTCCCCTTGGCCCAGTATTTCGAAGTCCACCCCGACAACCCACAGCCCCGGCTGCTCAAGCAGGGCGCCGCGCTGCTCAAGCAAGGCGCGGTGCTGGCCGTGCCCACCGACTCCAGCTACGCCCTCGTGTGCCAACTGGACGACAAGGCGGCTGTGGACCGCCTGCGCCGCATCCGGCAGGTGGACGAAAAGCACCACCTCACCCTGCTGTGCCGCGACCTGTCGGAGCTGGCCAATTACGCCCGCGTGGACAACCGGCAGTACCGCCTGCTCAAGCTGGCGACGCCCGGGCCCTACACCTTCATCCTGGACGCCACCAAGGAAGTGCCCCGCCGCGTGAGCCATCCGCAGCGCAAGACCATCGGCCTGCGCGTGCCGGACCGCAAGGGCCTGCAACTGCTGCTGGAACTGCACGGCGCGCCGCTCCTGGCCACCACCTTCATCGCGCCGGGCGAAACCCTGCCGTTGAACGACCCGCGCGAGATCCGCGAGCGCTACGAGCACCAGATCGACGCCGTCGTCGATGCGGGCGCCTGCCCGCTGGAGCCCACCACCGTGGTGGACCTGACCGACATGTACGACGGCGGCGAACCGCGGGTGGTGCGCGAGGGCCGCGGCAGCCTGCAGGCGCTGGGCCTCTGATGGATGCGGCGCTGACGCGGCACTGAGACGCGAGTCAACGCGCCGCCGCTGCCCTCAGGCCGGCAGGCGCAGAGTGGACGGGCCGTGATGGCCGGGCGAGCCCAGGGCGGGCGCGTCGTCATCGTCCAGCTTGAACGCGCCCACGGCACGCTGCAGGTCGTTCGCGCGTTCCGACAGCACCGACGCGGCCCGCGCCGCCGCCTCCACCATCGCCGCGTTCTGCTGCGTGGCGCCATCCATGTGCGCGACCGCCTGGTTCACATGGGCGATGCCGTCGCTCTGCTCGTGCAGGGCGTGCGAAATCTCACCCAGCAGGGCAGTGACCTGCCCCACGTCGTGCACGATCTCCTGCATCGTCTTGCCCGCCTGGCCGACCAGACCGGTGCCGTTCTGCACCTGCTGCACGGACTCCTGGATCAGTGTGCGGATCTCGCGCGCCGCCACGGCGCTGCGCTGGGCCAGGCTGCGCACTTCGGAGGCCACCACCGCGAAGCCACGGCCCTGCTCGCCCGCGCGG
>NZ_BAAJYR010000352.1:0-3666 GCF_057546605.1 Acidovorax sp. KPB24-03
GCCGGTGTGCCACGCGGCGCACGCCACGCCCACCGCGCGCCGCACGGAGGGCGCTCCCGCAGGCGCCGCCGTTACCATCGGGCCATGACGACCGACGACCGCTCCCCCCCTGCGACCACCCCCACCCCCACGCTGGCCACGCAAGACCTCTTCCGCGAAGACGCCTACCTGCGCGAATGCCAAGCCACCGTGGTGGCGGTGCAGCCGGACGGCGGCATCGTGCTGGACCGCACCGTGTTCTACCCGCTCGGGGGCGGCCAGGCCGGCGACAGCGGCGTGCTGCTGCGGGCGGACGGCAGCACCGTCGCCATTGCCGACACACGCAAGGGCAAGGATGCCGAAGGCCGGCCCACGGCCGCCATCGTGCACGTGCCCGCACCGGGCGAAGTCGCGCCCTGGACGGTGGGCGAGGCCGTGACCGCGCGCATCGACTGGGAGCGCCGCCACCGGCTGATGCGCTTTCACACCACCACCCACCTGCTGTGCCACCTGGTGGCGCAGCCCGTGAACGGCTGCTCGATCACCCCCGACTACGCGCGGCTCGATTTCCACATGGACGGCACGCTGGACAAGGACTCCCTGACCGCCGGCATCGCGCGCCTGGTGGCCGAAGGCCATGCCATCACCCTGGGCACCGTCACCGATGCGGAACTGGACGCCAACCCCGCCCTGGTCAAGAGCATGAGCGTGCAGCCGCCGCGCGGCACGGGCCAGGTGCGCACCGTGCGCGTGGGCGGCACCGGCGAGGCGGGCGCTCCGCAGATCGACCTGCAGCCCTGCGGCGGCACGGGCGATGTCTTCGCCATCGGCCAGATCGACGGCCACGGGCGTGAACGCGGCGTGTTCGATGGCCGGCGCGGCCACGTCCAGCCCGCTCACGTGCCAGCCCGCGGCCAGCAGCGACTCGGCGATGGCGCGGCCGATGCCGCTGCTGCTGCCGGTGACGGCGGCATGGGCGCCTGGGGGCGGCGTGCCGTCATTCCGCACGGATGTTGCCCTCGGTCACGATCTTCTGGGAGCGCTCCATGTCGGCGCGCTGGAACCTGGCGAAGTCGTCCACGCTGCCCGGCGTGACGAGCAGCCCCTGGTCCTTGAGCTTCTGGGCCATGTCGCCGGCCAGGGCCTTGTTCACCTCGGCGTTCAGGCGCTGCACCAGCAAGGGCGGCGTCTTGGCCGGGGCCCACAGGCCGTACCAGCTGTAGAACTCGAAGCCGGGAAGGGTCTCGGCCACCGTGGGCACGTCGGGCAGGTTGGGCACGCGCTGGGCGGAGGTCACGGCCACCACCTTGAGCATGCCGCTCTTGTGGTACTGGAGCGAGCCGAGGATGGGGTCGATGAAGCCGTCGATCTGCCCCCCGATCAGGTCCTGGAAGGCCGGCGCCGTGCCCTTGTAGGGCACGATGAGGTAGTCGATCTTGCCGGCCCGTTTCAGCAGCTCGGTCGAGAGATGCCCGGCCGAGCCGATGGAGCCCACGGCGAAGGTCATCTTGCCCGGGTGGCTCTTGGCGTAGCCCAGCAGGGATTTGATGTCGGTCACCGGCAGGTCCTTGTTGACCGCCACCGACAGGGGCGCCTTGGCCACCAGCGCCACGGGCGCGAAGTCCTGCGTGACGCTGAACGGCACCGATTTGAGCGTCATCGGCGCGGTCGTGAAGGTGGAGGCGCTGAACAGCAGCGTGTAGCCGTCCGCCGCGGCCTTGGCGACCGCGTCGCCGCCGATCACGCCGCTGCCGCCGGGCTTGTTGTCGATCACGAAGCTCTGCCCGGTCTGCTCGCCGAGCTTTTGCGCCAGCATGCGGCCCACGGCGTCCAGCGTGCCGCCCGGCGGGAACGGGATCACCACGCGCACCGGCTTGTTCGGGTAGGTCTGCGCGAAGCCGCTGGCGGCGGCAGTGAGCGCGAGGGCGCCGAGGACGGCGCGGAGGAATGGCTTGCGTTGCATGGCGTGTCTCCTGTCTTTATGGGGTCGCGAATGTCCGGTGCGGGCCGTGCGGTGCGGCCCGTCTTGTCATGGCACCCGCAGATCAGCGCTGCAGCAGGCCCGCCTGCCGGACGGCGGCGCGCAGGGCCTCGACCTCCTGGGCGTTGGGCGCCTCGGTGGGTGGGCGCACGGTGGCGTCGTCGATCACGCCGGCCAGGTACATGCCGCCCTTCATGCGCGCATGGGCCTCGCCCGTGGGCTCGCCGCCGCCGTACACCGCGTCCTTGAGCGGCGTGATGACGGCCTGCACGGCCATGGCTTTTTTCAGGTCGCCGGCCTTCACGGCGTTCCACAGGTCGATGATGAGCTGCGGGATGAAGGTGGCGAAGCCCACCAGCGCGCCATCGACGCCCTGCACCATCGAGGCCAGCAGGTATTCGTCGTGGCAGGTGAGGATGGCCTTGGAGGCGTCGGCCTCGCGGATCGCCTGGATGTCGCGGGCGTACTTGTTCATGTCGCGCTGGCCCACCTTGAAGGCCTGCAGGTAGGGCAGCCGGGCGAGTTCGGCCAGCAGTTGCGACGAGTACGAGGCGCGCGTCCATGCCGGGTACACGTGGCACACCAGGTCCAGGCCCGGCGCGGCCCGGTGGATGGCCTCGAAATATTGCAGCGCATGGCCCGGCGTGAAGCCGAAGCGCAGCCAGTGGTGGGGCGGCATGACGTCCAGCGCTACGGCGCCGGCGGCCTGGGCGGCACGGGCATGTTCGGCGGCTTCGGCCAGGCCCTCGCAGACGATGGAGGAGATGACGGGCGTGCGGCCCTTCAGTTCGTCGGCCACGATGCGGGTGACCTCGGCGCGCTCGGTAGGGGTGAGGGAAAACACCTCGCCGGTGTGCCCGTTGGTCATGATGGCCACCACGCCCTCGTGGCCGGCCAGCCAGGCGGCGAGCTTGCGCAGGGCGGGCTCGTCGATGCGGTGGTCGGGGGTGAAGGGGCACGAGATGGCGGGGATGATCCCGCGATAATTCGCGATGGAAGGCATTCAAGGTCTCCGTTATGGGTGCAGGGGAACGACAACGCAGCGGATCTTCCGGCGACGGCCCCGCACCGTCCAATACCCGAATCGCATACATCTATCTGCACGGAACACGACGCCCATGGGACCTGGCAACCGCCCCCTCGATCTCGAATGGCTGGAAGACTTCCTGGCCCTGGCCGAGTGCGGCAATTTCTCGCGCGCCGCCGAGGCCCGGGCCATCGCCCAGCCCGCGTTCAGCCGCCACATCCGTGCGCTGGAGGAATGGGTGGGCGTGGAGCTGTTCGACCGCAGCGCGCACCCGGCCGCCCTCACGGCGGCGGGGCAGCGCTTTCTGCCCCTGATGGAAACCCTGCTGGCCAACCTGGAGGCCGCGCGCATCAAGGCGCGCGCCGCGCACGACACGGCGGCCGCCAGCCTGCGCTTCGCGGCCACGCACGTGCTCTCGCTCACCTTCTTTCCGCGCTGGCTGGGCCAGCTGGAGGCGCAGCTGCGCCTGGGGCCCATCCAGACCATGTCGGACAGCTCCCGCGCGTGCGAAGACCTGGCGCTGCAGCGGCGCGTGCAGTTCGTGCTGTGCCACGGCCATGCGGAGGCGCCCGGGCGCCTGGACGAGGCGCAATACCCCATGCAGCGGCTGTCGGACGACGTGCTGCAGCCGGTGAGCGCGGCGGGCCCCGACGGCGGGCCGCTGCACGCCATCGGCCGG
>NZ_BAAJYR010000353.1:0-3664 GCF_057546605.1 Acidovorax sp. KPB24-03
CGTGGCGATGCGCGCGAGCGCCGCCTCGACCAGCGCCACGCTGGTGGTGTCGCCCCGGGCCAGGGCCTCGGCCTGTTCGCGGACGGTGGGGTGGCGGGTGGTGGCGAGGGCATTCATCGGGCGATCTCCAGGGCTTGGGTGGCGTATTGGTGGTGCAGGCTGCGGTTCAGAACGGGGTCGTGCAATTCCAGCTCGAAGGCCTCGCCCCAGCCGAGTTCGCCGATCACCGCATGGGTACCGCAGAACATGGCCGTGTGGGCGGACAGGCCGTCTGCCGCATTCCATTTTTGCATCAGCTCGGCGGGGGGCAGCAGGCGGGCCAGCGCGCCTTCCTGGTACAGCGCGCGCACGCCATCGCGGGTGCGCCAGCAGCGGGTGACCAGCTGGTCCCAGTGGCCCTGCACCTCCGACAGCTTCCACAGGGCGCGGCCCACGGGCTTGGCGCACATCTGCTTGGACACCGTGACGTCGTAGGCCTCGACGGTGCGGTCCGTGTGGTCCGAGCCGATGCCCACGAGCACGCCGTGCGCCTCGCTGGCCAGCAGCACGCATTCCACCTCGCCGCTGGAGTCATGGCCCGGAACCTGCACCGCGCTGCCCGTGTCGAGCAGCTGGCTGGCCACGCGGTAGAAGGTGGGCACCGTGGAGGGCGGCTTGACGCCGATCGCGGCCAGTTCGGCGATGTGGTGGTCCACCGCCGCGCGGTCGCGGCCGGCCCAGCCGGCGATGACGAGGTGGCGGATGTCCAGGGTGACCGGCCTGTGGCCGGCGAGATCGAAGGTGTGCTGGGGCATGGTGGGAGGCGAAAAGGGCGGGGGGATCAAAGTGCGCGGGTGATCGCGCGGCGGAAATCGTCGATGTGGCGCTGCATCGCGGCGGCGGCGGCATCGGGGTCGTGGCGCTCGAGCGCGGCCAGGATGTCCTGGTGCTCGTCGTGGATGCGCACGCTGTGCCCGGCCTCCGAGAGCGTCAGGAACCAAAAGCGCGCCTGCTGTTCGTGCAGCCGGCGCAGCAGGTCGGCCAGGACGGTGTTGCGGGCGGCGGCCGAGATCGCGCTGTGAAAGCGCAGGTCCAGCGCCATCAGCGCAGGCACGTCGTGTGCGGCCAGGAGTGCCGGGGCCTCGCCCAGCAGGTGGCGCATGGCGGCCAGTTCAGCGGGCCGGACCCGCTCGGCCGCCAGGCGCACGCACAGGGTCTCGTTGCAGGCGCGCACCTCGATCATGTCCAGCACCTCGTCCAGCGACAGCGGCGCCACCACGATGCCCTTGCGCGGCAGGATGGTCACGAGTCCTTCCATCTCCAGCCGGTGCAGCGCCTGGTGGATGGGCGTGCGGCCCAGGCCGAGCAGCGTGCCCAGCGCGCCTTCGTTGATCTGCGCGCCGGGCGCCAGCTCGCAGGCAATGATGCGGCGCTTGATGTCGGCGTAGGCCTGCTCGCGCAACTGGGCGCCGCCGCCGGGTGCGGCAGGAAGGGAGGGCTGGGGCAGGACGGGCATCGGGGCGGGTGGGCGGGGTCGGTGAAACCGAATGATATATCAGTGAAATATCACAGAGTCTGCCTGGTCATGGCCGATTCGCGCCGGCATGGCCGCGCCGCCGGGTGGGATGCTCGCAAAGCGCCATGCCGGCGGGCACCAAGGCTTCTAGAATCCGCCCATGATCTCCCGCGAACCCACCATCGAACGCCTGTCCGTCGCCCGCCGCCTGCTCCTGGAGCCTTTCGGCCTCGACGAAACCCATCTGGCGCGCGCGCTCGCCGACATCCGGGCCCATCAGGTGGACGATGCCGACCTGTATTTCCAATACACGCGCAGCGAGGGCTGGAGCCTGGAAGAAGGCATCGTCAAGACCGGTTCGTTCAGCATCGACCAGGGCGTCGGGGTGCGGGCCGTGAGCGGCGAGAAGACGGCTTTCGCCTATTCCGACGACATCTCCGAGGCCTCCCTGCTCGATGCCGCCCGCACCGTCCGGGCGATTTCGGCGGCCTCGCAGGAAAAGCGGGCGAAGATCTCGCTCAAGAAGATCTCCGCCAGCCGCTCGCTCTATCCCGGCACCGATCCCATCGCTTCGCTGGACAGCACGGCCAAGGTGGCGCTGCTGGAAAAGGTGGAGCAGCAGGCCCGCGCCAAGGACCCGCGCGTGGCCCAGGTCATGGCGGGCCTGGCCAGCGAATACGACGTGGTCCTGGTGGCGCGCTCCGACGGCACGCTGGCCGCCGACGTGCGCCCGCTGGTGCGCCTGTCGGTCACCGTGATCGCCGAGCAGGCCGGCCGCCGCGAGGTGGGCTCGGCCGGCGGGGGCGGGCGCTTCGGCCTGGCCTATTTCGACGATGCGCAGATCACCCGGTACGTCGATGAGGCCGTGAACGCCGCCCTCGTCAATCTGGAGTCGCGCCCTGCGCCCGCGGGCGAGATGACCGTGGTGCTCGGCCCCGGGTGGCCAGGCGTGCTGCTGCACGAGGCCGTGGGCCACGGGCTGGAGGGCGATTTCAACCGCAAGGGCTCGAGCGCCTTCAGCGGCCGCATCGGCCAGCGCGTGGCGGCCAAGGGCGTGACGGTGCTGGACGACGGCACCCTGGCCGACCGCCGCGGCTCGCTCAACGTGGATGACGAAGGCCACGCCAGCCAGCGCAACGTGCTCATCGAGGACGGCATCCTCAAGGGCTACATCCAGGATTCGATGAACGCGCGCCTGTCGGGCGTGGCACCCACCGGCAACGGGCGGCGCGAGAGCTACGCGCACATTCCCATGCCGCGCATGACCAACACCTACATGCTGGGCGGCGACAAGGACCCGGCGGAGATCGTCGCGAGCATGAAGCGCGGCCTCTACGCCACCAACTTCGGCGGCGGCCAGGTGGACATCACCAGCGGCAAGTTCGTGTTCTCGGCCAGCGAGGCGTATTGGGTCGAGAACGGCAAGATCCTGTACCCGGTCAAAGGCGCGACCATCGTCGGCAGCGGTCCGGAATCCCTCAAGAAGGTGACCCTCATCGGCAACGACATGGCGCTCGACAGCGGCGTGGGCACCTGCGGCAAGGAAGGCCAGAGCGTGCCGGTCGGCGTGGGCCAGCCCACGCTGCGCATCGATGGCCTGACGGTCGGCGGCACCGCATAAGGCCCCGGGCGGCGGTGGACCTTCCAGGCGTGCACCCACCATGCCTGACCCCTCGTCCAGCCAGCTGCTGAACACCGCACAGTCGTTCGGCGATGTGAGCCGGCTGCTGCGCGAAGGCGTGGCCGACGAGGAGTCCCGCCAGTTCCGCGATGCGCTGACGTCGCTGTCCGCGCTTATCGAAGATGCGGCGCACCTGCGCCGCGCCTGCGCCGATCCCTCCGCCATCTTCTGGAGCCTGGAGCACCTGAAGCGCGCCGCGCGCGAGCACCAGTTCTTTCTCACCGGGCTGGGCTCCGCCTGGCATGCGCTCTACGAACTGGGGGCCTACCAGCAGGCCCTGAAAGACCTGCGCGATGCCATCGAGATCTGGCACCAGGCACTGACCCGCCAAAGCCGCAGCGAGCCGGCCTGCTTCGATGCGTTCGAGCGCCTGGCCTGGCGCACCCTGGGCGAGGCAATGCTGGTCATCGACATGTACGAGCAGGGCGGGGCGATGCTCAGCGAGCCTGCGCCGGAGCCCGCCGCGGCCCGGCGGCGCCCGATGCTGG
>NZ_BAAJYR010000354.1:0-3649 GCF_057546605.1 Acidovorax sp. KPB24-03
CTGACCGGCCGCGCGCCGTGGCGTGCCGGTGGCGCAACGCCTGCTCAGTGGCTGGTTTCGCTGGCTTCGGCACCAGCCACCGGCTGGGCGCCCTGGGCCCGGCGCAGTTCGGCCTGGAAGGCGCTGCCGCTGCGCAGGCGCTGGTATTCGGCCAGGCGCTGCGGGCTGGCTTCGTCCACCGCTTCGGAGCGGTCGCCCTCGTTGGCCTGGCCCAGCCCGGCGCGCTGCCACAGGCGGGTGTCGGCCTCCACGGCGGCGCGCGTGAGCGTGCTGCGGGTGGCCACGGGCTCGTCGCCGAAGCGGTCTTCCTGCGATGGCGCGGCGTGGGCGGCGGACACGGTGGCGCCGGCGAAGGCGATGGTGGCAATGGCGATCAGGTGCTGGGTGTTCATGGTGTGCGTTCCTTGGGCTTGAAAACAGGGGTGACAAAGGGCAGCGGGGTGCCTGCCTGACTGACAGTTTCGGTGTTTCGCCGGGCCCGGTATGTGCGTAAACGCACAGCGAAAATGCATCGGTTCAGGGCGGGATGAAAAGCGCCGCCCATGAAAAAAAGCCCCGGTGCTTCTCGCACGGGGGCTCGGGGGTGTGGCGCGCCGTGGCGCGCCGGGATGCGCGGGGCATCAGTTCATCGTGGTGCTGGAGGCCATGCCGGCGACGTTGTGGCCGCCGCCGACGCGCTGGACTTCGGCCAGGTACTCGGGGCCGCTGCGTTCGCGCTGGTACTGGGCCAGGCGCATCTGGTAGGCGGGATCGGCATCCGGCGTGCGGTCGGCGGCTTCGAACTGGTTCAGGCCGGCGCGGTTCCACAGGTTCAGGTCGGCCACGACTTCAGCGCGGGTCAGCGGCTGGCCCTGCTCGACGGGCTGGGCGCCGAACTGGTCTTCCTGCGACACGGGCGCGGCGGAGGCGGCACCGGCAAAGGCGATGGCGGCAATGGCGATGAGGTGTTTGCGGTTCATGGTAGTGATTCCTTCCTTGGGAGCGATTCAACTGGACTGCAGCGCCGGATTGCGTCTGCATGGAAGCCAGTTTGCGCCGCCGGACCCGCCAGGTCTGTGCGAAAACGCACAGTTTTGTGTAGGTCTGTCGCCTACCGGCCCGTGCGCCCAGGGCCGCCGCCGCGTCCGACAGGGCCGCGCTTCCGAGGGAAAAATGCCGCACTGCAACATCGCGTTACGCGGGTGGCCGGATCGGAAGCGCTACCGACCTTCTCGCTTGAGCGCTGCGTTGCACGCCGGCCAACTCCTCGTCTCATAGCGCAGTTTGCGCCCTTTGGGCTCATTGACCGGCCCGGACTGTCAGTTCGACGGGCTGCGTTTGTGCAACAGAGCCGGTTTGCCCAACGCTCAGAGCCTCATCGGCTAGACGCAGTTGATCAAATCATGTGGCGGACACCACGGTTCCGTGGGGCCGACGATGACAACGCCCCCCGGATCACTGCCACCTGGCGGATAGGGATACCAAACTGGTGTGGGCCCTTCAGGCGAGGGAGAATATCCTCCGACCGGTACGCCCTCACCACTATATCCTCGACCGGAATCTGGCTTCTTCTCAATAGGAGTCCAAGTAGTCGCACCTGCAGTCGGTGTCAGGTACTTCACGCATTCCACGCCATTACAAATAGTCACGGTATCATTGGCCTGCCATAACGGGACGCGTGGATTTACATAAACCGAAATAAAAAAGCCGGGCATCAATCGGATTCATTGGGGCTGCGCAACCCCTGCATAAATATGAACCATAGTCAGCCGCTACGCATAGCATGGCTGCAAAAAAACCAACAGCCAACCAGAATACAGACTTATTCTTTGCAATCATAATGCCCTCCATTTTTCATTTTAGATTCGACTGAATTTGAGCTGCTTTCTTCATTCCTTCGCGCTTTTGCTCTGGAGTGAATTTGCTTATAACATGGCTCATATAGTTGTTCAAACTATCCTTCAACTCCTTGGGCGTTTCACGATTGCTCTGAATCGATGAAATCCATAGCAATTCATATGCGTAAGAAGTGCTCTGATTGGAAAGGCTCCCTAAAATCGGATCATCTTTGCTCGCGCCATACATCGAAGCAAGAGTCTTGTAGGATCGCGAATCACCCTCCCTGGTTGCCTGTTCTAAAAACTGCACAGCCGTCTTATTCCAGCTGGCTATCTCATCCTGCGTTAATGGTATGTACTCATTGGGCGTCGGCCACCGACCGAGGGGGCCGGCCTCGAAGTACGACATCCTTGCGTCAGCATCACCACGCTCCGCCAACTCTGCAAGAATGCTCTTGCGAAGCGAAAAAAGCCGAATCATTGAGGCCGCCGCAATACTTGAGATAGTCCTGGTGCACATCCAGCAGACTATTTGCATCATCCACCGAACCGCGAGATCTTTGTGCTCCTGCAACTTGTCCAACTGTTCGGCGATTCGCGCAATAGCTGAGCCCGCTTATCATTTCACCCTTTTCTGCATTGGTGTGGGTACTCTTCGCGCTATATTTGGAAAAAATCTCATGAACAGGGCTTTTGGGCTTGTCCATTCCCGTCATCCAGTCAGCGACATTCAGCTTTTCAGCTGAAATCGCTTGCGCTTCGGAATCCAATCCCTGTTCAACGCCGCTGGATTGCTCACCGGTCTGAGCTCTTTCCCAGGGAAACGCTGAGCCCCTTAATCCGCCTGAAACCGGCACGACCGCAGCTTGGCCATCCATGCCGCCTGATTTTGTCTTTTCAGTAATCACCAGGCAAGCGATGATTGCAATCAAGCACAAGACCACGAGTACGGTAACGGCAGAGCGCTTGGCGAAGCGTTGGGTTGGCAAAAAGTTATCCTCCTGAGGCATTCTAGCTATTCTCCAAAAATTATCAATGCGAATGACTTTGTCGCGCAAAACAATCTTCTTTCAGATTGCCGCTTTCAGCGAAGGATTCTTGCTGCCGCGTTGACGCGATATTCTTCTGAAGTCTGGAATTCGCAGCAATGCTTTTCATTGGGGCAACAAAACCGTTGAAGGCTATGGCGCGCCGCCGCCGAAGCGCGGCTCCCCCCACTGCCGAGCGGGATGGGCCACGTACAGCACCTGCAGCGGCGCCGACCGGCCGCGCACGGTGACGGGCTCGGGCGGGCCCAGCGCATCGGCCACGCCCGCCAGGCGCGCGGCCTCCAGCGACAGCACGAGCCGGGCGGCCACCACCTTCGAATGGTCCTGCAGGCGGCTGGCGGTGTTGACGACCTCGCCCACGGCCGTGAACGTGGTCGTGTCCTGAAAGCCCACCTCGCCCACCGCCACCGTGCCGGCGTGCAAACCCATGCCGAAGTCCAGCGGCTGCCCGAACTGGTCGGTGAACGAGCCGCCCCAGGCGTCCATGCGCTGCTCGATGAGGGCGGCCGCGCGCACCGCCTGGGCGCAGGCGGTGGGCAGGTCGGTGTCCAGCCCGAAGATCGCCATCACGCTGTCGCCGATGAACTGGTTGGCCAGGCCGCCGCTGTCGCGCACCGCAGCGCCCACCCGGTCGAAATACTGGTCCAGCACCCAGGCCAGGTCGAAGGGCCACTGCCGCTCGGCCAAGCCCGACCAGCGCCGCAGGTCCACGAACAGCACGGCGACCTGGCGTTCGCGCCCCAGGGGCCGGGCCGCGGCCGCCGCGCCGGGCTGGAACAGCGG
>NZ_BAAJYR010000355.1:0-3636 GCF_057546605.1 Acidovorax sp. KPB24-03
CGGCTGGGCTCCGACGGCGCGTGGGTGCCGCTGCTGGCCGAAAAGGGCGTGCCCGTGGCCCCGCTGCGCCCGGCCAACTGCGGCTTCGACACGGTGCGTGCCGGTGGCGCCCCGGCAGGCGAGACGCAGCGGGAATTCCTGCGCGAGCTAATGGGGCGGGCACCCGATCCGGCCGGCTGGACGCCGCATTTCACCGAGCGCTTTGCCGGACAGCCCTTCAAATCGGTCGCGCTGCATTTCTCCGACCACCAGGGGCGCACGTTCAGCCGCCGGGGCGAGTTCGTGGCCACGGCCACCGGCGTGGAGGGCAGCCTGATCTACGCGGTCTCCAGCCTGCTGCGCGACGAGATCGAGGCGCATGGCCATGCCACGTTCACCCTGGATCTGCTGCCCGACCACACGCCCGAGCGCGTGCTCAAGGAAGTGCGCCATCCGCGCGGTGCCCGCAGCCTCAGCAGCCACCTCAAGAGCCGCCTGGGGCTGGACGGCATCAAGATGGGCATTCTGTACGAGCAACTGGGCAAGGAGGGCATGAACGACGCCGCCGCCCTGGCCCAGGCCATCAAGGCGCTGCCCATCACCGTGGGCGCGACCCGACCACTGGACGAAGCCATCAGCACCGCGGGCGGGGTGCCGTTCGAGGCGATGGATGGCAGTCTCATGCTGACGGCCCTGCCCGGCGTTTTCTGCGCGGGCGAAATGCTGGACTGGGAGGCCCCCACGGGCGGCTACCTGATGACGGCCTGCATGGCCAGTGGCATGGCCGCTGCCGAAGGCGCGAAGGCCTGGCTGCAGCGGGCCTGATCAGGCGCTTTGAGGCTGGGGCTGAGGCTGTGCCGTCGCTGCCGGGGACGCCTCGCCGTCGGGGCCGAAGTGCATGCAGAAACGGTTCTTGCCTTCGCGCTTGGCCCGGTAAAGGCCCAGGTCCGCGCGCCGGATCAGTTCGGAGGTGGTGCAGTCCGCCTCCCCGCGGGTCAGGCCTGCGCTGATGGACAGCCGGCGGCCCTGGAAGGCAGGGTGGTCCACCGGCACCGCGTACAACGTGTTCACGGTGTTGACCAGCGCCTGGGCGAGTTCACAGGCCTCGGGCAACGTGGCGGCGTCCACCACCACGCCGAACTCCTCGCCGCCCAGGCGGCCGCACAGGTGCCGGCCGGCCTGCCGCTTCAATGCCGACGCGACGTCCTTCAACACCACATCGCCCTGGTCGTGCCCGAACTGGTCGTTGATCGATTTGAAGTCATCGATGTCGATCATCATGAAATACAGGCCTTCGATGTGCCCGGCGTCCTGCAGCGACTGCATGTGCTTGAGCAGGCTGCGGCGGTTGGCCAGGCCGGTCAATGCATCCTGGTAGGCCAGGGTTTCCAATTCCAGTTGCTGCCGGTGGCTGTCTTCCCGCAGGCGAAAGAGGGCCATGTTCAGCAGCATCCCGCACAGCGATGACAGGGTGACGATCAGCATGCTCCAGACCGGATCGTGCGCGGAGCGCATCTGCTGGAAATCGCCGTGCCCGAACGCGAGCCAGATGACGGCCACGGACGCCAGGTACTGCCATGTCGTGATGAACATGAAGGCGATCAGCAGCGTGAAGGCCACCCCCAGGGCCAGGCAGAAGTAGACCCCGACCGGACTCGGCACCGACAGCAGCCAGAACCCGTGGGCCAGCAGGCCACAGGCCGGCAGGGCGGCCAGCACCACCCTGCCAGGGGTGCTGGCGAACATCGATGCGATGATGCAGCAGTAGAAGGCGATCGCCAGCAGGGCGAACAGGATGTTGTCGTAGTGATAGGTGGGCGCGGCCGTCCACCAAGCCGCCAGCCAGCCCAGGGAGCCGAACGCAAGGAGGGAGCCGTTGACGCGCCGCATCTTTTCGAACGTGAACTGGTCCAGTGGCTTGGGAGTGGACTTTTCCTCGATCGCTGACGGGCTCGCACTGGCAACACGCGCGGGTTCGGCCGCGGACGGCACACCCGCCGCGCCGCACAGGGCGGCAGTTCCTTGCGCTGGACCTTCTGCCATAAGGGCTCCTCAAAAAGAAACAAATAGTAACTTGAAATTGCTAAATGTGAATATTTTGATAGGTTGGCCGTGGCTTTTGAGCCGTGCAAAGACGCGCGGGTGATGGCTGCCAGAGCGGGACCGGTCCGAATGCCGGCCACGGAATCGACCGTGGCGAATGCTACGAAGGCTTTGGAAGGGGGAAAACCCTGCAGAAGAGGGGGAGCCCTGAAGTGCGTGGACCGCTGGGGTGGCGCATGCCCTGCGCCAGGGGCCGTGATGGCATGGCAGGGATGGCTGAAAGATAGTTGACGAGCCTTACCCCCGGCACTGACTCTACAGTTAGGGCTGCTTGGTTCCCCACCTGACCCGGTTGGCTGCTTCACCATGCGGGGAGGCCCGTCACCGCCGATTGTAGGCGATAAAGCAGGCCGTTCCGGCCGGGACGACCCTGCACGCCGTGCAGGTGTTGGCCATGGTGGCCTGACAGCGGGGCGCACCGGGGCCCGGCGTGGAATCGGTACCCTGGCGATCCGGGAGGGCGCGCCCGGCCACATAGAATCCCCCCCATGTCTTACCTCGTGCTCGCCCGCAAATACCGTCCCAAGACCTTCTCGGAGATGGTGGGCCAGGAGCATGTGGTGCAGGCGCTGTCCAATGCGCTCACGCAGCAGCGGCTGCACCATGCCTATCTTTTCACCGGCACGCGCGGCGTGGGCAAGACCACGGTGTCGCGCATTCTGGCCAAGTCGCTCAATTGCCAGGGCCCGGACGGGCAGGGGGGCATCACGGCCACCCCTTGCGGCGTGTGCCAGGCCTGCACCGACATCGACAGCGGCCGTTTCGTGGACTACACCGAGCTCGATGCCGCCTCCAACCGCGGCGTGGACGAAGTGCAGGGCCTGCTGGAGCAGGCGGTCTACAAGCCGGTGCAGGGGCGCTTCAAGGTCTTCATGATCGACGAAGTGCACATGCTCACCAACACGGCGTTCAACGCCATGCTGAAGACGCTGGAAGAGCCGCCGGAATACCTCAAGTTCGTGCTGGCCACGACCGATCCGCAGAAGGTGCCGGTCACGGTGCTCTCGCGCTGCCTGCAGTTCAACCTGCGCCCGATGGCGCCCGAGACGGTGCTCGAGCACCTGGGGCGCGTTCTGGCGCAGGAGAACGTGCCGGCCGAACCCCAGGCGCTTCGCCTGCTGTCGCGTGCGGCGCGGGGCTCGATGCGCGATGCGCTTTCGCTCACCGACCAGGCCATCGCGTTCGGCAGCGGCCAGTTGCAGGAAGCGGGCGTGCGCCAGATGCTGGGCAGCGTGGACCGGTCGTACGTGTTCCGCCTGATCGAAGCCCTGGCCCAGGGCGATGGCCGCACGGTGGTGGAAACCTCCGATGCCCTGCGCCTGAACGGCTTGTCTGCCGCCTCAACGCTGGAGGAGATGAGCGCGGTGCTCCAGCGCATGGCCGTCATGCAGGCCGTGCCGAACATGGCCCAGGCGCTGGATGCCAACGACCCCGAGGCCGTGGAAATCGCCCGTCTGGCCGCGCAGATGCCCGCGGACGAAACCCAATTGCTCTACAGCATCTGCCTTCACGGCCGTGCCGAACTGGGGCTGGCCCCGGACGAATACGCGGCGC
>NZ_BAAJYR010000356.1:0-3612 GCF_057546605.1 Acidovorax sp. KPB24-03
GCATCGATCAGGTCGGCAATGGCTTCGGCCTGCGCCAGATCGATCTTGTCGTTGAGGAAGGCCCGTTCGGTGAACTCGCCCGGCTGCGCCAGGCGCAGGCCGGGCAGGCGGGGCCCGGCCGCTTGGCCGCATCGGCCTGGGCGGCGGCTTCCAGGCAGCGCGCCAGCAGCAACTGCAACACTACGGGGCCGCCGTGCGCCTGCAGCTCCAGCACGTCCTCGCCCGTGTAGCTGTGGGGCGCTGGAAAGTACAGCGCCAGCCCCTGGTCGATGGACTGGCCGGCCGCATCGCGAAAGGGCAGGTACGTGGCTTCGCGCGGTCGCAGGGCGCGCCCGCACAGCGCCTCGGTGAGCGGTCCCAGGCCCCGGCCGGACACCCGCACGATGCCCACGGCGCCGCGCCCCGGTGCGGTGGCGATGGCGGCGATGGGGTCGGAGTGGCGGGGCAGCATGCGATGGGGAAGGGGGTGGGGACGGGGCATGATAGCTGCGCTGTTCGCATGCCGCGGCCGCCTGCACGGGGCGCGGAACCGCGCCCGCAAAAAGACAAAGCCCGCCAGGGCGGGCTTTGCGTTCGGTCCGATCGGAGGGCTTACTTGATCGTGGTCCAGTTGGGCATCGGGCGGTCGTCCGCGCGGTGCAGCGTCTCCACGCCCTTGCGCATCGCCCAGGGGCGGATCTGGTGGTGCAGGGGCAGGTAGTAGTACTCGTCCTTGACCAGTTTGAGGGCATCGGCGATCAGCGCGTCGCGCTTGGGCGCATCCATCTCCACCTTGATCTGGCTGATCATTTCGTCGAGCTTGGCATCGCTGAAGCGGCCGCCGTTGTAGGTGCCCGCAGCCGTCTTGCCGGCCTTGGTGGCCATCAACGAATCCAGCGAGTACAGCGAGTCGAACGTCGCCACGCCCCATCCGAACAGGTAGGCGCTCACGTCGTTGTTCATCACGCGGCTGACGAACTGGGCCATGGGAGCGGCCTGCAGCGTGGTCTTCACGCCGATGCGCGTCCACATGGCAGTGACGGCCTGGCAGATCGCTTCGTCGTTCACATAGCGGTCATTGGGGCAGTCGAGCTTGAGCGAAAAGCCCTGGGGGTAGCCCGCGTCGGCCAGCAGCTTCTTGGCGGCTTCGACGTCGTACTTGGCGGCACGCTCGTCCAGGCTCTTGCTCCAGCCGTGGACCATCGGCGCGACCATGGTGCCGGCAGGCACCGACAGGTTGCGCATGGTGCGGCTGTGGATGCCGGCCGAATCGATGGCCTGGTAGAGCGCCTGGCGCACGCGCTTGTCCTTGAGCGGGTTCTTGCCCGGCGTGCCGGCACCCGGCAGTTCGTCGCGGAACTGGTCCAGGCCCAGGTAGATGGTGCGGTTCTCGGCGCCTTCGATCAGCGTGATGTCGGGGCTGGACTTCATGCGCGCCAGATCCTGCGTGGGCGGATCGACGACGAAATCGACCTGGCCGGAAATCAGCGCGGCCGAGCGCGTGGCCGCCGACTTGATGGGGGTGAACACGACTTCGTCGATGTTGCCCTTGGGCTTGTCCCACCAGTCCGGGTTCTTCTTGAGCGTGACCTTCACGTCGGGCTGCCAGCCCACCATGATGAAGGGGCCGGTGCCGTTGGCATTGCGCGAGGCGAAGTTCTCTTCCTTGCCGGCATAGTCCTGCGCCTTGGTCGAGTTGTTCTTCTCGGCCCAGGCCTTGTTCATGATGCGGGCCTCGGTCAGCTCGCGCAGCAGCACGGGGTTGGGGCCCTTCAAGATCAGGTCCACGGTGAAGTCGTCGACCTTCTTCACTTCCTTGATGCTCTGCACGGCGGACTGCATGTTCGAGGGGGGCGTCATGGCGCGGGTGAGCGAGAACACCACGTCGTCGGCCGTGAACGGCGCACCGTCGTGGAATTTCACGCCCTTGCGCAGTTCGAAGCGCACCTGCGTGGGGGAGATCTGGGTCCACTTCGTGCCGAGCGCGGGCTGGATCTGGTACTTCTCGTCATAGCGCACCAGGCTCTCGTACACCTGCTGCAGGAAGGCATGCGTCGTCTGGTGGTTCTGGGCGTGGGGGTCCACGGTCAGGATGTCGTTGGCTCCGGCCCACCGCATCGTTGCGGCATGGGCCGATCCTGCTGCCAGCAGGACCGCGATGCCCAGTGCGCTCCATTTGAAAGTCGTACGCTGCTGTTTCATTGGCCAGGTCTCCTCGTCGGTTAACGAAAGTGGATGAAAGATGCCGCAGGGGGCAAGCAAGCATCGTACCCAATGAAAAACGGCCGCTGGATAGCGGCCGTGGAATGTGTCGCAAACGCAGCGCGTCCGCGCTGCATTGCGGGTCAGCGGAACTTCGGCAGGTTGAACTGCGGCGGCACGCCCATGCGCGTGTTGATGATCCACTGCTGCGCGATCGACAGGATGTTGTTCGTCAGCCAGTACAGCACCAGGCCCGCCGGGAAGAAGAAGAACATCACGCTGAAGATCAGCGGCATGAACCACATCATCTTGGCCTGCAGTGGATCGGGCGGTGCGGGGTTCAGCGCGGTCTGCAGCAGCGAGCTGGCGGTCATCAGCAGCGGCAGGATGAAGAACGGGTCGGGCGAGGACAGGTCCTTGATCCAGCCGATCCACGGCGCGTTGCGCATTTCGACGCTGGACAACAGCACCCAGTAGAGCGCGATGAACACGGGGATCTGGATCATGATGGGGAAGCAGCCGCCCATCGGGTTGACCTTCTCCTCGCGGTAGATGCGCATCATCTCCTGCTGCATCTGCTGCGGCTTGTCCTTCAGGCGCTCGCGCATCTCCATGATCTTGGGGTTGATGGCCTTCATCTTGGCCATGCTGGCGTACGCCTTCGCGTTGAGCCAGTAGAACGCGATCTTCAGCAGGAACACCAGCGCCACGATGGACCAGCCCCAGTTGTTCAGCACCTTGTGCAGCTGGTCGAGCAGCCAGTACAGGGGCTTGGCCAGGATGGTGAGCCAGCCATAGTCCTTCACCAGTTCCAGGCCGGGGGTGAGCGATTCCAGCATCGTCTCGACCTGCGGGCCCGCGAACAGGCGTGCATCCACCGTCTTGGACTGCCCCGGTGCGATCTCGCCGACCGGGGTGATCATGCCGACCGAGTACAGGTTGGTGTCCACCTTGCGCACGAACAGGTCGCGCTGCACGTCGTTGCCCAGCAGCCAGGCGCTGGCGAAGTAATGCTGCACCATGGCCACGTAGCCGTTGGTGGAGGACTTGTCGATTTCGGCCTTGCCGTTCTCGATGTCCTTGAACTCGACCTTGTGGTACTTCTTGGCCTCGGTATAGACCGCTGGGCCGGTGAAGGTCGAATAGAACGACGACTCGCCCGGCGGCTTGTTGCCGTCGCGCACCAGCTGCAGGTACAGCTGGGGCGACACGGGCGCGGTGCCGGTGTTCACGATCTCGTGCTTCACGGCCACGTCGTAGGCGCCGCGCTTCACGGTCCAGGTCTTGGCCAGCTTCACGCCGCCCAGGTCGGCGGATTCGAAGCGCACGCTGATCTCGTTCTGGCCGTCCTGCAGCTCGCGGTTGCCGGCCACCACCGACATCGCCGTCTTGTGCGTGGGGTAGCGCCGCCGATCAGGCCGGTCTGCGCCA
>NZ_BAAJYR010000357.1:0-3609 GCF_057546605.1 Acidovorax sp. KPB24-03
GCCGGGCAGCGCCTCGGGCAGCAGCACCTTCCAGACGATCTGCCCGGTGGTGGCCCCCATGGCCTGGGCCGCCTCGATGAGGCCGTTGTCCACCTCGCGCAGCGAGGCTTCCACCAGCCGCGCAACGAACGGCGCCGCGGCCAGGGTCAGCGGCACCACGGCCGCGGCCGTGCCGATGGACGAGCCCGTGATGAGCCGCGTGAACGGGATGATCGCCACCAGCAGGATGATGAACGGCGTGGAGCGCACGGCGTTCACGATCCAGCCCACCGTCTTGTTCAGCGGGCCGTTCTCCAGCACGCCGCCGCGGTCGGTCAGGCGCAGGAACACGCCCAGCGGAATGCCCAGCAGCGCGCCGACCACGCCCGAGATGCCCACCATGATGACTGTCTCCCACAGCGAGGTGGCAAACAGCTCCAGCATCATTTCCGAAAAATTCTCGAACATCTCAGGCCCCACTCTCTTCGCTCGCTTGCACTTCCTGCACCACCACCCCCTCGGCGCGCAATTGCGCGATCGCCGTGGCCAGCCGCGCGGCATCGCCGCTGGCATACACCGCGAGCGAGCCGAAGGTCTGGCCCTGGATCTCGTCGATCTGCCCGTGCAGGATCGACAGGTCCAGCCCGTGCTCGCGGATCAGGCGCGACAGGATGGGCTGGTAGGCGCGCTCGCCGGCATACGACAGGCGCAGCAGCTGGCCCACGCCGCCCTGGCCCGCGGCCCGCAGCTGCAACGCCAGGTGGCGCACGTGGTCCAGCACGCTGGCGGGCAGTTCCTGCGGCACGATCTCGTCGATCAGGCTTTTGGTGATGGGCTGCTGGGGCCGGGTGAACACCTCCAGCACCGGGCCCTGCTCCACGATGCAGCCGGCATCGATCACGGCCACGCGGTCGGCCACCTGCTTGATGACCTGCATCTGGTGGGTGATGAGCACCACCGTCAGGCCCAGCTCCTGGTTCACCTGGCGCAGCAGCGCGAGGATGGAGCGGGTGGTTTCCGGGTCGAGTGCCGAGGTGGCCTCGTCCGACAGCAGCACCTTGGGCCGGCTGGCCAGCGCCCGGGCGATGCCCACGCGCTGCTTTTGCCCGCCGCTGATCTGCGCCGGATAGCGGTCGCGCAGGGCCGACAGGCCCACCAGGTCCAGCAGCGAATCGACCCGGCCGCGAATGGCGGCCTTGTCCATGCCGGCCAGCTCCAGCGGCAGGGCCGCGTTCTCGAACACCGTGCGCGAGGACAGCAGGTTGAAATGCTGGAACACCATGCCGATGTCGCGCCGCGCCTCGCGCAGTTGCGCATCATTGAGCCGGGTCAGGTCGCGCCCCGCCACGATCACCTCGCCCCGGGTGGGCCGGTTCAGCAGGTTGATGACGCGCACCAGCGAGCTCTTGCCCGCGCCGCTGCGCCCGATGATGCCGAACACTTCGCCCGGCGTGATGTGCAGGTCGATGCCGCGCAGCGCCTCCACCGGCCCCTGCGAGCCCTGGTAAATCTGGGTGATACCCCGTAAATCGATCATGAAAATGCCATGGCGCCACCGGAGCCCGCAGGCCGCGGCGGCGCTGAAAAGGAAAAATGCGGATGCGGGAATGTACGGGCTTGCACCCCAAACGCCAACGACCCTGAAATTGGGTGCTAAGACATTGCGGTTATGTAGCCGCGCCGAAGTCGTGGCAAAACGATCTTTTCCCGCGCTGGGGTTTTGGGCCGTTCGGGATGGCCGGGCGGTGGGTCGCAGCGGGCCTCGACCCGCGCCCAAACCTGCACCGGGTGGATTCGATTGCTATTTATTTCATAGCAATATGCCCTAGTGGATATTGTGCTGGAGGCATTTTCCACCCAAAACCCCAGCAAGGCCCCGGCTCACGCCTGGCCCCGGTTGAACCCCGTATCGAAGGTCTGCCGCACGTCCAGCCGCTGGCGCAGCAGCCCGGCCCCCAGGTAGAAGTCGGCCGTGCGCTGCTGGTCGGCCACCACCGCGGCGTCGATGTCCACCCATTTCGTCGCGCGGCGCTCGAACTGCAGCTGCGCCGCCTCCACCGGGATGCCGATGATGCGCGACAGCGATTCGGCGAACGGCCGGGCGTTGCGGTACGACCAGAGCTGCGCGCGCTCCACGCGCTCCTTGAAGTCGCGCAGGGCCTCGCGCTTGGTGTCCAGCGCCCCCTGCGTGGCCGCGAGAAAGCTGAGCCCACTCGACAGCCCCCGCCCGTTGACCAGCACCCGCGCGTGCCCGCTCGTCTCGGCCAGTGCCGTGTACGGTTCCCAGGTGGCCCAGGCATCGACCGAGCCCTGGGTGAGCGCCAGCTTGGAGTCGGCCGGCGGGATGAACCGCACGTCGGCGTCCGCACCCTTCAGGCCCGCGGACTCCAGCGCCTTGAGCGTGACGAAGTGGCCGATGGAGCCGCGGTTGGTGGCGATGCGCTTGCCCTTGAGGTCGGCCGCCGTCTTCAAGGGCGAGTCGGGCCGCACCAGCACCGCCGTGCCGTACGGGTCGGAGCGGTTGGCGGCGAATGCCCGCACCTGGCTGCCGGCCGCCAGGGTGAAGAGCAGCGGCGCGTCGCCGATGGGACCGAAGTCCACCGCGTTCGCGTTCAGCGCCTCGGCCAGCGGCGCGGCGGCCGGGAACTCGCTCCACTGGATGTCATAGGGCAGGCCCTTCAACTCGCCCGCCGCCTCCAGCAGCGCGCGCAGCCCGCCCTTCTGGTCGCCCGCGCGCAGTGCGATCCGCTGCTGCGCGTGACCCAGCACGGGTGAGAGAAAGGACGCCGCGGCCACCGAGGCCGTCATGAAGCGGTGGAAATGTCGCCGTTGCAAGGCCATGGAAGCTCCGTGTTCTGAAAGGGAAGAAAAAAGGCAGAGGAAAAGGAAGGAGGCGGCGCCACCGCGCCCCGCGCGCCAGCGATCACAGCCCCAGCGCGCGGCGCCCGGCCGCCAGGTACACGCTGTCGTCCTGCGGGGTGTGCACGCGCCCGCAGAGCACGTCGCGCAGGTGGCGCTCCAGCGGGTTTTTGCGCGCCAGGCCGTGGTTGCTGGTCAGCGCCAGGGCCGACTGCACCGCTTCGATGGCGTTGTGGGTGGTGGTGGCCTTGACCAGCCCGCTCTCCTCGGAGGGCAGCGGAGCGCCGGTGTCGAGCGCGGCGGCCAGCCCGGCGATGAGCCGGTCGTTGGTGAACAGCAGGCCTTCGATGCGGCCCACCGCCTCCTGCGCGCGCGCCAGCGTGGCCAGCGGCGCGCCCAGGCTGGCCGGCTTTCGCTCCTGCAGAAAACCCACCAGCCAGTGGCGCGCCGCGCGGGCCACGCCGGTGTAGAGCGAGCCCAGCATCACCGCCATCTCGGCCTGCATGGCGGGCTCGCCGCGCGCCCAGTCCTTGGGAAGCCGCAGCTCCAGCACGTGGTCGGCGGGCACCGCCACCTCATCGAACAGCACATCGTGGCTGCCGCTGGCCCGCAGGCCCAGGTGGTCCCATGTGGGCTCGATGCGCACACCGGGCTGGCCGGCCCGCACGAGGAAGGAGCCCGTGCGCGGCTCGGCATCGTCCGTGCGCGCCCACACCACGTACCAGCGCAGCGCCGGCGCGCCGGTGCTGTACACCTTGTGCCCGCTGAGCC
>NZ_BAAJYR010000358.1:0-3590 GCF_057546605.1 Acidovorax sp. KPB24-03
CCCGGCCGACTTGCTGCTGTTCGCGGCCGTGCTGTGCGCCGCCGTGGGCTACGGCTACGGCGCGCGGCTGTCGCAGCGCATGCCTTCGGGCTCGGTGATCTGCTGGGCGCTGGTCATCTCGCTGCCCGCCACGCTGCCGCTGGGGGCCTGGTCGTGGCCCGCGGCGCCCATGCCGGCATCGGCGTGGGGCGCGCTGGCCTATGTGTCGGTGTTTTCGATGTGGCTGGGGTTTTTCGCGTGGTACCGGGGCCTGGCGCTCGGCGGCACGGTGCGCGTGAGCCAGGTGCAGCTGGTGCAGCCGTTCCTGGGCATGCTGTTTTCGGTGCCGCTGCTGGGCGAATCGCTCGATGCGGTCAGCCTGGGCTTCGGCATCGCGGTGATGGCCACGGTGGTGGTCGGCCGACGCGCCCCGGTGCGACAAGGCCCGGCCAGGAACCCCCAACCCGCCGCGATGCGCGGTTAAGCTCTTTCCCCGGCGGGCCCACCCGCATGCCCGCCACCCGCCGCACAACGGCTTCCTCAACGACGACCCCGGCGCCCCGGAGAACAAGCGCCCCCTGGAGATGCACTCAATGACGAACTGGACCCTGGCCGCACGCGCCGCGAAGATGAACCCCTCGGTGATCCGCGAGATCCTGAAAGTGACCGAGAAGCCCGGCATCATCAGCCTGGCGGGCGGACTGCCCTCCCCCAAGACCTTCCCCATCGACGACTTCGCCAAGGCCTGCAGCGCCGTGCTGTCGCAGGACGGCCAGTCGGCCCTGCAATACGCCGCGAGCGAGGGCTACCAGCCGCTGCGCCAGGCGGTCGCCGACTTCCTGCCGTGGGACGTGAGCGTCGAGCAGGTGCTGATCACCACCGGCTCGCAGCAGGGCCTGGACCTCGTGGCCAAGGTGCTGATCGACGCCGGCAGCCGCATCCTGGTGGAAACGCCCACCTACCTCGGCGCGATCCAGGCCTTTGCGCCCATGGAGCCCGAAGTGGTGAGCGTGGCCAGCGACGACGAAGGCGTGCAGATCGAGGACCTGGCCACCAAGGCCGGCAGCGGTACCGACAAGGCGCGTTTTTTGTACGTGCTGCCCAATTTCCAGAACCCCACCGGCCGCACCATGAGCGAGGCGCGCCGCGCCGCGCTGGTGGCCAAGGCCGCCGAGCTGAACCTGCCGCTGATCGAGGACAACCCCTACGGCGACCTGTGGTTCGACCAGCCCCCGCCCGCGCCGCTGACCGCGCGCAACCCGGAAGGCTGCATCTACCTGGGCTCGTTCTCCAAGGTGCTCGCCCCCGGCCTGCGCCTGGGCTTCATCGTGGCGCCCAAGGCCGTGTTCCCCAAGCTGCTGCAGGCCAAGCAGGCGGCCGACCTGCACAGCCCGGGCTTCAACCAGCGCATGGTGCACGAGGTCATGAAGGACGGCTTCCTGGGCCGCCACGTGCCCACCATCCGCGCGCTGTACAAGCAGCAGCGCGACGCCATGCTGGAGGCGCTCACGCGCGAGATGGCTGGCCTGGACGTGCACTGGAACAAACCCGACGGCGGCATGTTCCTGTGGGTGCGCCTGCCCGAAGGCATGAGCGCCATCGACCTGCTGCCCGAGGCCGTGGACCGCAACGTGGCCTTCGTGCCGGGCGCGGCCTTCTATGCCGACAACGCCGACCAGCGCACCCTGCGCCTGTCGTTCGTGACGGCCAGCGCCGCGCAGATCAACACCGGCGTGGGCGCGCTGGCCGCGGCCATCCGGGCGCGCGTCGCCCAGAAGGCCTGACGCATGCTGCGGCTCTGGGGACGGCTGTCGTCCATCAACGTGCGCAAGGTCGTGTGGACCGTGCAGGAGCTGGGCCTGGAGCTGCAGCGCACCGACGCGGGCGGGCAGTTCGGCATCGTGTGCGAGCCGCAGTTCCTGCGGCTCAACCCGAACGGCATGGTGCCGCTGATCGAGGACGACGGCTTCACGCTGTGGGAGTCGAACGCCATCGTGCGCTACCTGTGCGCCAAGCACGCCAGCGGCACCCTCTACCCCGAGGACCTGCGCACGCGCTTCGTGGCCGAGCAGTGGATGGACTGGCAGCAGACCACGCTCAACCCCGCGGGGCGCGACGCGTTCCTGCAGTGGGTGCGCACGCCCGAGGCGCAGCGCGACCCGGCCGCCATCGCGCGGTCGGTGGCGGCCACCGAGCCGCTCCTGGACCGGCTGGAGGCGCACCTAGCGCAGCAGCCGTGCCTGGCGGGCGAGCGCTTCACCATGGCCGACATCGTGGTGGGCTGCGAGATCCACCGCTGGTGGGGCCTGCCGCAGGAGCGCGTGGCGCGCACCCACCTCGACGCCTGGTACCAGGGCCTGCTGTCGCGCCCCGGCGCGCGCGGCGTGATCGACCAGCCGCTCGCCTGACACCATCGCCCGCCATGCGCCAGCGCCCCTTCAAGCAGATCGACGTGTTCAGCCACCGCCCCGGCGACGGCAACCCGCTGGCCGTGGTGCTGGACGCACAAGGCCTGGACGATGCCGACATGCGCCGCTTCGCCGCGTGGACCAACCTGTCGGAAACCAGCTTCCTGCTGCCGCCCACCGAGGCCGGCCGGGCCGCCGGCGCCGACTACCGCGTTCGCATTTTCTGCCCCGGCCGCGAGCTGCCGTTCGCGGGGCACCCCACGCTGGGCAGCTGCCACGCCTGGCTGGAAGCCGGTGGCCAGCCGCGCACCGATGGCGAGGTGGTGCAGGAATGCGCGCTGGGCCTGATCACGCTGCGCCGCGACGGCGACCGGCTGGCCTTCGCCGCGCCGCCGCTGCTCAAGAGCGGGCCGCTGGCCGAAGAGGACGTGGCCCTGATCGCGCGCGGCCTGCGCATCGAGCGCAGCGACATCGTGGCGCACGCCTGGTGCGACAACGGCCCGAACTGGCGCGGCGTGATGCTCGCCAGCGCCGAGCAGGTCCTGGCCCTGCAGCCCGACAGCGCCGTCCTCGGCCAGCTGGACATCGGCGTGGTGGGGCCGCGCGGCAAGGTGGGCGTGGTCGGCGCGCATGCCGACGAGGGCATCGCCTTCGAGGTGCGGGCGTTCTTTCCGGGCAACAACGGCCTGGCCGAAGACCCGGTGACGGGCAGCCTGAACGCCGCCCTGGCGCAGTGGCTCATCGGCGCGCACCTGGCACCGCCCAGCTACGTCGCCAGCCAGGGCACCGCGATGGGCCGCGCCGGGCGCTTGCACGTGCACCAGGACGGCGAGCGCATCTGGGTCGGCGGCGGATCGGTCACCTGCGTGAACGGCGAGGTGCGGCTGTGAACCTGCCCGACGCCTGCATCGACCATCTCGTGGTGATGGCCGACCGCCTGGACAGCGGCGTGGACTGGTGCCGCCGCACGCTGGGCGTGGTGCCGGCCATGGGGGGCGAGCACCCGCTCATGGGCACGCACAACCGCCTGCTCAACCTCAGCGGCCCGGCGCATCCGCGCACCTATTTGGAAATCATCGCCATGAACCCCGCCGCCCCCGGGCCGGCGGCGGGCACGCGGCGCTGGTTCGACATGGACGACCCCGCGCTGCAGGCCCGCGTGGCGCGCGACGGCCCGCAGCTCATCCACTGGGTGGCCTCGGT
>NZ_BAAJYR010000359.1:0-3577 GCF_057546605.1 Acidovorax sp. KPB24-03
GTGGAAGCCGCCCGCGCCGGCGAGCAGGGCCGGGGCTTCGCCGTGGTGGCCAGCGAGGTGCGCACGCTGGCCCAGCGCAGCGCGACCGCCGCCAAGGAGATCAAGGCGCTGATCGACGATTCGGTCACGCAGGTGGACGCCGGCAGCAAGCTGGTGCAGGACGCCGGGGCCACCATGGACAAGGTGGTGGACAGCGTGCGCCGCGTGACGGCCATCGTGGCCGAGATCAGCAACGCCAGCCAGGAGCAGAGCACCGGCATCGCCGAGATCGGCAGCGCCGTGAGCCAGATGGACCAGTCCACCCAGCAGAACGCCGCGCTGGTGGAAGAGGCCACCGCCGCCGCGCAGTCGCTGCAGCAGCAGGCGGCGCAACTGGCCGACGCGGTCGCCGGCTTCAAGCTCGACGCCCACGGGGCCGCAGCGCCGTCGCGGGGCGGTCCGGCGGCCGGAACGAACCGCGCCCTGACCATGCGATAAAAAACGGCCTCCAGCACAATAAGCATTAGGGCATATAGCTATATATTTGATAGCAAAATAACCCGACCGCATGGCGATCGGGCTCAGGCCTGGGGCGTGGCAGCCCCAATCAGCGATAAAGGACAGGGGCGCCGGGTGGCATTCAAGCCCGCGTGCGCCCTCTTTTCGGCCTTCGCTGACGGCGCCAAGGCCCCCCTGGCGGCCATGATGGCGCGATGACCCCCACCCTGCCCTCGCGCACCCCTTCGGCGCCGGCCCGCCCCGGCCGAGCCCCCCTCACGCCACGCACCTGGCTCGCCCTGGCCGGCTGGCTCGCGATCGCCTTCGTGGCTGCTGCGGTCGGCAGCATCGCATCGGTCCAGGCGCCGCAGTTCTACGCCCAGCTCACCCAGCCGGCCTGGGCACCGCCCGCCTGGCTGTTCGGGCCGGTGTGGAGCGCGCTGTACGCCATGATGGGCGTTGCCGCCTGGCTGGTATGGCGCGAGCCCGCAGGGGCCCTGCGCCGGCGCGCACTGTGGCTGTTCGCCGTGCAGCTGGCACTCAATGCGCTGTGGAGCTGGCTGTTCTTCCAATGGCACCAGGGCGCCTCGGCGCTGGCCGACATCGGCCTGCTGTGGTGCTGCGTGGCCGCCACCCTGGTGGCGTTCTGGCGGCTGCGGCCGCTGGCCGGGGCGCTGCTGGCGCCCTACCTGGCCTGGATCACCTTCGCCGCCGCGCTGAACTTCACGGTCTGGCGGCTGAATCCGCAACTGCTGGGCTGAGGGGCCGGCGTCTTTCGCGGCGCGGGCTACAGCGCCTTGCGCAGGTTGGCCGGCGCGATCTTGAGCGCCTCGCGGTACTTGGCCACGGTGCGGCGCGCGCACTCGATGCCTTGCTCCTTCAGCATCTCGGCGATCTGGCTGTCCGACAGCGGCTTGGCCGGGCTCTCGGCCGAGACGAACTGCTTGATGAGTGCCCGCACCGCCGTGCTGGAGGCGTTGCCCCCGGTCTCGGTGCCCAGGCCCGAGCCGAAGAAATACTTGAGTTCGTACGTGCCCTGCGGCGTGGCCATGTACTTGGCCGTGGTCACGCGGCTGATGGTGGACTCGTGCAGGCCCAGTTCGTCGGCGATGTCGCGCAGCACCAGCGGCCGCATGGCCAGCTCGCCGTGCACGAAGAAGTTCTTCTGCCGGTCCACGATGGCGCGCGACACGCGCAGGATGGTGTCGAAGCGCTGCTGGATGTTCTTGATGAACCAGCGCGCCTCCTGCAGCCGCTGCTGCAGGCCCTGGTGGCCCTCGCCGCCACGGTTGCCGCGCAGCGCGCCGGCGTAGATGTCGTGCACGCGCAGGCGCGGCATCACATCGGGGTTGAGCTGCACGCTGAAGTTCTGCTGCGTGCCGCGCCCGGTCTTCTTCACGATGACGTCGGGCACGATGATGTTGCGCTCCACCTCGGCGAAGGCGCGGCCGGGCCGGGGCTCCAGGCGGGCGATCAGCGCCATGGCCGCGCGCGTGCGCTCCTCGCCGCCGCCGCAGGCCTGCGCCAGGCGGCGCACGTCGCGCCGCGCGAGCATCTCCAGCGGCTGCTGGCAGATGCGCAGCGCGGTCTGCACCACGTCGGGATCGCCCTCGCCGTCCTCGCGCAGTGCCTTGAGCTGCAGGGTCAGGCACTCGGCCAGTCCGCGCGCGCCCACGCCCACCGGGTCCAGGCTCTGCAGCAGGCCCAGCGCCACGGTGAAGCGGTGCACCAGCTCCTCGACCTGCTCGGTGTCGTCCTCGCCCGCCAGGCTCACGGCGAGCGACGGCAGCGATTCTTCCAGGTAGCCATCGTCGTTGAGCGACTCGATGAGAAAGCGCAAAGCGGCGGTGTCGACCTCGGACAGGCGCAGGCCCAGCGCCTGCCGGTGCAGGTAGGCGGTGAGCGACTCGTGGCTGCGGGCCAGTTCGGTGGCGTCGGCTTCGTCGCCCTCGCCGGCCGTGCGCGTGCGCGCCGGGGCGTCGCCACCCCATTCGCCGTCGTCCGGCGCCATCTCGACGGTGCCGTCGCCCTCCCAATCGGGGGCGTCGGCGCTGCCCGGCGCCTCGGCGGCGCTCGCGGCATCGCCCTCCGAAGAGGACTCCACCGCCGCGCTGGACTCGCCGGGCGCGCCGGAATAGATGGCCTCTTCGGTGTGGCGATCGTCCTCGCTCACGGGCGCATCGGCCTGCGGCAGGCCGAATTCTTCGCGCGCGGCCTCTTCGGCGGTGCGTTCGAGGAAGGGGTTTTCGTCGAGCATCTGCTCGACCTCTTGCGACAGTTCCAGGGTGGACAACTGCAGCAGCCGGATGGACTGCTGCAACTGCGGCGTGAGTGCCAGATGCTGCGAGACGCGCAGCGACAGCCCCGGCTTCATCACACCGGTGCCGCCGGGCCGCCCCGAGGCGCGAGAGCCCCCGCGGGGAGCAGCGCAGTCAACACGATGACCAGCGTGGGCGCCATGCTCACATCCTGAAATGCTCGCCGAGGTACACGCGCCGCACCTCGGCGTTGTCCACGATCTCGGAGGGCGTGCCCCGCGCCAGCACGCGCCCATCGCTGATGATGAACGCGTGGTCGCAGATGCCCAGGGTCTCGCGCACGTTGTGGTCGGTGATGAGCACGCCGATGCCCCGCGCCTTGAGGAACCCGATGATGCGCTGGATCTCGATCACGGCGATGGGGTCGATGCCCGCGAACGGCTCGTCGAGCAGGATGAAGCGCGGCTGCGTGGCCAGGGCCCGCGCGATCTCCACGCGGCGGCGCTCGCCGCCCGACAGCGCCAGGGCCGGGGAGGCCCGCAGGTGCTCCACGCGCAGCTCCTGCAGCAGGGCGGTGAGGCGCGACTCGATCTCGTCGCGGCTCAGGGCCTTGTCGTTCTCGTCGCGCTGCAGCTCCAGCACGGCGCGCACGTTCTCCTCGACCGTCAGCTTGCGGAAGATCGACGCTTCCTGCGGCAGGTACGACAGGCCCAGCCGCGAGCGGCGGTGGATGGGCATGTCGGCCACCGAATGGCCGTCGATGCGGATGTCGCCGCCATCGCTGCGCACCAGCCCCACGATCATGTAGAACGAGGTGGTCTTGCCCGCGCCGTTGGGGCCGA
>NZ_BAAJYR010000360.1:0-3567 GCF_057546605.1 Acidovorax sp. KPB24-03
CGGCGTGCCCGCGCGATGAACCGCTCGCCCAGGGCGGTCGGTTGCGCGGGCCCCCGCCCGCGAACGAGCAGCTGGCCGCCCAGGCGCGACTCCAGCTCCGCGATCTGCACGGTCACGGTGGGGGCCGCCAGGTGAAGGGCGCGCGCCGCATTGGTCAGGGAGCCGAGATCGGCGATGGCAACCAGGGTGCGCAAATGGTCCAGGCTCAGTTCTCGCATGTCGGCAGTTTAATTTTTCTTAACTTGGGGTTGCCGATATTTCGCTGGAGCCATCGAGGCGGTCTCCCTACGATCGCGTTCCATGAACCACCAAATCTTCATCGACGGCGACCAGGGCACCACCGGCCTGGACCTGCAGAACCGGCTCCGGGGCTCGGAATTTCGCCTCCACACCTTGCCTGCGGGCTTGCGCAAGGACCCGGCCGCGCGAAAGGCGGCGATCAACGATTGCGACATCGCCATCCTGTGCCTGCCCGATGCCGCGGCGCGCGAGGCGGTCGCGATGATCGACAACCCCGGCGTGCGTGTCATCGACGCCAGCTCCGCCCACCGCACCAGCCCTGGCTGGGTGTACGGCCTGCCGGAACTGGATGCGCATCAAGGCGAACGCATCGCCAAGGCGTCGCGGGTCACCAACCCGGGCTGCTACCCCACCGCCGCAGTCGCCCTGCTGCGGCCCTTGACGGATGCGGGCCTGCTGCCCGCCGACTATCCGCTCACCATCCATGCGGTTTCCGGCTATTCCGGCATGGGGCGGGCGGGGGCCGAAGCGCACGAGGCGGGAGTGGGCGCGCATTCGCTCACGGTCTACGGCCTGGCCCTGGAGCACAAGCACGTGCCGGAGATCCAGGCCTATGCGGGCCTCACGGAGCCGCCCCTCTTCGTCCCGGCCTATGGCAGCTACCGGCAGGGCATCGTGCTCACCATCGGGTTGCATGTGCGAATGCTGCCCGCGGAGGCTACAGGCGCACGCATCCACGAATGCCTGGCGCAGCGGTACCGCGATGCGGCGCATGTGCACGTGCTGCCGATGCCGTCGGCTGAGCCGATGACCGAACGGGACCCGCAGGTCCACAACGGTTCGAACGACATGGGCTTGGCCGTGTCGTGGAATGGCCGCACGGGCCAGATCGTCTTGAGCGCGGTGCTGGACAACCTGGGCAAAGGCGCGGCGGGCGCGGCCGTGCAGAACCTGAGGTTGATGGTGGACGGTCCGAACTAAGTGGGAGTCCGAAGCGCCCACGGTCGGTGGGGAAGGGCTGGCACCCCATTCGTTTTCGAACCTCGCGTTGCAGCGCCATTTGGGCGGCGATGGCTGCGGGTCAAAAAACCTTTGGGCGCGGATCGTTCTTATCGGACCGAATTGGCAACAACACCCCTTGCGGGCGATGCCGTTGGACCCACCGGGGGCGTCAAGGGTGCGTTTGGTGGGTGTCCTCCAACCCGGCCGGCATTATTTTTTCTTCTTCTTGCCTTGATCGTGGTGCCACTTGATGGCTAAAAACATGCCTGTTCCGAGCACGATGACCTTGAACGCAATGAAGACGATAGGGAACCAATCCATTTTCTGAGCGCTTCCTGGCGATTGCGTGAAAAGACCAATCGTGAGGTGCATGGCCTCCAAACGCTTTTCCGGTGGTTTCGTCGGCGCCGAGACCGGTGCCGAATCCGGCTCCGATTGTTGCATTCAGCACGGCATTTCACGGCCGGACGGGGTGGGGCATTTTGCCTCACCGATCAGGCGCCCGGCGTGGTGAAGTGGGGGGGCTGAAGCGCCGGATCTTTCTGCGAGCCACTGCCTTGGCGCCTTCCCTTTCCTTGCCGGTTCTGGCAGGAATCACTCCCAGGCGGCGATCAGGCGGTCGAGCAAGGGCTCGACGAGGGGCTTTCCTTGCAACTGCTCGCGCCATCGCAGCGGAATGCCTTGCTCGCCATAGAGCAGTCCCGCCCATCCCCCCGCGACGCAGGCGGTGGTATCGGTGTCGTTGCCAAAACCGATCGCGCACCGCACGCAGTCTTCGAAGTTGCGCGTGCGAAGGACGGCTGCAACGGACGACCAAAGGCAGTCCACCACGTACCCGCTTCCGCCCGGTGGATCAAACCGCCCGTTCAACAGGATGCGAAGTTCAAATCGCTCGGATTCGGATGTGGTCTCTTCGAGGTGCGCCTGGGCCCCGTCGAGCGCCTCCACGAACGAGAGGCCCCTGAGAAGGCGGGCGGATACCAAGGTCGCCAGCGCGCACGCGAGCAGCGACCTCGTGTGCCCATGGGTGGGCAGGCTTTGCCTTCTCGCGCGGTCGATCAGGACCCGGTCGTCGGCAGCGGGAAGCAAGGCCGTGGGAAGCACCCGCATGAGCGACCCATTCCCATTGTTCCTCTCTTCGCAAGGGCCGCTCTGGCTGGGCGGCACACCTCGCCGGAGGTTCGCCAAGGCTTCCTGCGTCTGGATGCCGATATCGAACACGCGGCCATCGGGTGTCAGTTCACCGGAGGAATGCCAGGACTGCAAGCCATCGGCGAACCTGCTTTCCAGTGCGTGGTCCCCATCGAGAAGAACCCTCAGCAGATGCAGTGCTTGCGCGCCGTCATCGCTCCAGGTGCCTGCCGGCACTCCCGGATGGGCGCGGCGAAATCCAGCGGGCGGTGCCATCTCGATCAAGCGGAGCTCCGGCAGTTCTGCGGCATCCGAGAACTCGTAGGGCACCCCCAGCGCATCGCCAACGAGCAGGCCGTAGACTGCGCCCCGCAGGCGCGATCGGATGGAGAGGGGTATGGGTTGGGTCGGTGGCATGGTGGATGACAGCAGTGAGCGGCCGGGCCGTTGGCAAAGTATGCCCTTCACAAGGCCCGAGTCAGCAGCGGCCCCCGCTTGGCGGTACCACGCCCTTTGCGAACAGCCTTTCGCCAACGACCGGGTGGCGCTGCCCTGCACCCCTCGCCAGCAACCCGCCGAAAGCGGCCGCCCTGGATGCAGGCGCGCGCTTTAGAGGCCCGGCAGCCCTGCGCCGCCACCCGTTCCCCCGAGCTGCGAAGGCGTCCCACCCCGCCCGAACTGCTTCCACGCCCGGCGCAGCTGCGTATCCGAACTGAACCCCGCCATCGCCGCCGCCTCGGTCACGTTGCGCCCCGCCCGCAACGCGGCCTCGGCGGTGGCCAGGCGGATGCGGCGCAGGTACTGCAGCGGCGCGATGCCGGCGTGGTCCAGGAACAGGCGGGTCAGGTGGCGCGGCGAGGCGTGCGCCACCTCGGCCATGGCGGGCACGCTCCAGTCGGCCTGGGGCTGCTGGGCCACGGCGTCCTGCACGCGGTGCAGCGCGCCGTGCAGGTGGTTGCGGTGGTGCAGGAAGGGCGACATTTCCGGGTCGTGCGGGCCGCGCCGCAGCGCCACCACCATGGTCTGCGCCACCTCGGCGGCGATGGCCGGGCCGCAGGCATCGGCGATGCGGTGCAGTACCAGGTCGATGCCGGTGGTCACGCCCGCGCTGGTGTGCAGGGCGCCATCGGCCACGAAGACGCGGTTGGCCACCACGTCGCAGCGGGGCTCCACCTCGGCCAGTTCGGCCAGGTG
>NZ_BAAJYR010000361.1:0-3553 GCF_057546605.1 Acidovorax sp. KPB24-03
GCCCTTGGTATCGCCGCGCGGCCCGCGCCGCGCAACGTGCCGCCGCCCGGCCTGCCTTTCGACGACAAGATCTACACGCTGGGCTACGAGGTCTTTCTCGAAAACCGCAAGCTGGACGACGCCTGGGCGCTGGCCAACGCCGCCGTGCAGCAGCAGCCGCAGGACCTGGCGTGGCGCGAGCGGCTGGCCCAGGTGTCCGAATGGACGCAGCGCCCCGCCCCGGCGCTGGAAAACTGGCTCTTCATCGCCCGGCAGACGCAGAAGGAAGCCGCTTGGCAGGCCGTGCTGCGCCTGGCACCCGGACAGTTCGACGACGGTGCGCTGGTGCAGGCGCTGCGCCACCAATTACGCGGCCGCCCCGACGATTTCACGCTGGTCCGCGCACTGGTGGACGCCTATGAGCGCATCGGCGAGCCCCAGCCGGCCATCGACTACCTGAAAGACCACGCCAAGAGCCCGCAGGCGGTGGAACTGCTCGCCAATCTGGCCGAGCGCGCCGGGCAACCTACGCTGGCGCTCGACAACTGGCGCAGGCTGCTGAGCGACAAGGCCCAGGTCACCCCGACCCGCGCAATGCGCGCGGCGGTGCTCGCCCTCACGCATGGCCGACCCGACGAAGGCCTGAAGTGGCTGGAGACGGCCCAGCAGCAGCAATTGCCCGCGCAGGACATGGAGACCGACTTCTGGCGGCTCACGGGCCAGCTGGCCGAAAGCCGCGAGCGCAATGACCTGGCCGTGCAGGCCTACCGGCGCCTGGTGGAAACCAAGGGCACGGACGTGTCGGACTTCGACGCCCTGGTGCGCCTGCTCATCACCGACCAGCCGCTGGAGGCCGCGCGCGTGTCCGTGCTGGCCTGGCAGCGGTTCGACGAGCCGCGCTACCTGGTCGAGGCCCTGGCGCTGTACTCGGGCCGCAGCCGGTGGGAGGCGTTCGGCCCCCTGCTCGCGCAGCTGGACGCGAGCCCCACGGCGACCCGGCGCTCGCTGGCGCGCTTGTGGCAGATTCCCGAGTTCCTGCGGCTGGCAGGCACCTACTACCATAACACCGGCAACCTGCCCGAGGCACGCCGGCACTTCGAAGCCGGCCTGCGGCTGAGCCCCGATTCGTCGGAAATGCGCCAGGCGCTGATGTGGCTGTTCATCGACAGCAACGATGCCGTCTCGCTGCGCACCCTGCTGGCCACGCAGGAGCGCAGCTGGGCACGCGACAGCGATGTGCACGATGCGCTGGCGGCGGCCTACCAGGCCCTGTCGCTGCCGCAGGTGGCGCTGGACCGCTACCTCACGCCGCACCTGCGGGAGCACCAGGACGACTTCCTGTGGCTCATGAACTACGCCGACGCGCTGGACCAGAACCAGCAGTCCGACCGCTCGTGGCGGCTGCGCCGCGAACTGCTGTCGCGCGAATGGAAGTCGGTGCGCAAGGGCGACGGCGGCGTGCGCCTCACGCCCGCGCAGGCACGCCAGCGCTGGCTCACCGAAGAGGGCCTGGACCAGACCCGGCGCATCGCCCGTACCCGGCTGTTCCTCACGCAGCGGCCCGGCGACCCCTCGGTCGACGTGCTGCGTGAACTGCTGCGACTGGACCGCGACGCCCAGGGTGGCATGTCCAACGCGGCGGCCGAGACGGCCATCGGCTGGCTGCAGGACGCCGGCGAATACACGGCCGAGCGCGGCTTCCTGTGGCACCAGTACGCCCGCAGCCGCGGCGTGCGCAGCAACCGCCCGCTGTGGGCCGAGATCACGGTCGCGCTGGCCGAAGACGACAAGGCCGCCACGGGCCAGCTGCTGCAGGAGTTCGACGAACGCCTGCCCCGCTACGATCGCGTGAACGCGGCGCGCGCCGTGGACGACATCCGCCTCGCGCAGACCGCCGCCTTCGACGCCCAGCAGGACCAGCACGACGACCAGCCCCTGCACCTGCAGCTCACCGAAAGCCTGCTGGCCTTCAGCGACCACGCGGGCACGAAACTGCAGTTCCAGCAGCTGGGCGGCATGGACGAGAGCGAGGCCGACGCGGTGTTCCACATCGCCATCAGCCCGCGGCTGGCCATGGACGTGAACTTCATCAGCATCCGCCGGCACGCCACCAATGCCCTCGTGGTGCGCAACCCGCCCGACGAGCGTGCACTGGACGTGCAGGTGCGCTGGCGCCATCCCGACGGCGAGACGATGTTCCGCGCCGGCCGCCGCGAGAGCTTTCTGGCCTACACGCCGCTGCAGGTCGAGCACGAGCAGCGCATCGACAACCGGCTGACCCTGCGCATGGAACTCGGCATGCAGCTGCCCAGCCAGGAAAGCCTGGCGCTGCGCATCGCCGGCATGAAGGACCGCGCCGGCGCCAGCCTGCGCTACCAGGCCACGCGGCAGGACCAGTTCACCATCGGCTATGCCGACGAGCGCTACACGCTGCAGACCGGCGCCTCGCTGGGCAGCGGCCGCCATACGTCGATCAACTACACGCACACCTACCGGCAGGAAACGCCGCTGCTGGAGTTCGGCGCGTTCTGGTCGCACCACGATTTTTCGCGGCGCGACCTGAGCACGCTCGCACCGCGGGACCTGGAAGTGCGCCGCTACGTGCCCGTGAACGCCGGCCCGCTGGGGCAGGACTTTTTCCTGCCCGAGAGCTTCAGCTTCTATGGCCTGCAGGTGTCCACCAACATGCGCTACGAGCAGGAATACACACGCGCCCTGCTGCCGTTCGCCACGGCCAGCCGCACCTGGCATAGCGTGCTCGGCCCGGGCTACGAACTGCGCCTGGGCATGGCCGGCAGCGTGCTCGGCGCCGACCACCTGGGCCTGAGCTGGGGCGTGGGCAAGTCGGGCCTGCAGCTGCAGGGCCTCACGCGCAGCCTGCTGTTCACCTACCGTCTCCATTTCTGATGTCGTCTCCAAAGGAATCCACCATGCAACACCACCGCACCCTGCTGCAACGCCTGCAAGTTTTCGCCGCCGGCGGCGCCCTGCTGCTGCTGGCCGCCTGCTCCACCATCGACCGGGGCGAGCCTCCGGCGCTGGAGCGCAATGCCACGTGGGTGGTGCTGCCGTTTGCCAACCACACCGAGACTCCGCTGGCCGGCAACCGCGCCGAAGCCATTGCGCAGGCCCTGCTGCATGCGCGCGGCGTGGGCCGCATCCAGCGTTATCCCACCACCACGCAGCAGGAAGCGCTGTTCGATGCGGGCGACGCCAAGCGCCAGCAGGAAGTGCTGGCCTGGGCACGCGAGCAACAGGCGAAATACGCCCTCACGGGGGCGGTGGACGAATGGCGCTACAAGGTCGGCGTGGACGGCGAGCCCGCCGCGGGCGTGACGCTGCAAATCATCGATGTGGCCTCCGGCGACACGATCTGGAGCGGCACTGGCGGCAAGAGCGGCTGGAGCCGCGAAGCCCTCTCCGGCGTGGCGCAGAAGCTGATCCGCGACCTGCTGGATTCCGGCCTGGCCCGAGCCCGCTGAAGCCATGGCATCAGAGACCCCCTCGTCGGCGGAGCAGCGGCGGCGCACCGTCGGCGCGGCCGCGCCCGAGCCGCCGGCCAAGCCGAGCGTGC
>NZ_BAAJYR010000362.1:0-3546 GCF_057546605.1 Acidovorax sp. KPB24-03
CAACCGCCCCGGCGCGGGCGGCAATGTGGGCACGGCCGCGGCGGCCAAGGCCCGGCCGGACGGCTACACCCTGCTGCTCACGGCGGACAGCGCGCAGGTCATCAACCCCTGGCTCTACCAGCACACGGGGTTCGACCCGGTGAAGGATTTCGAGCCGGTGGCGCCGCTGGCCACGGCGGGCTACGTGCTGGTGGCGAACCCGGCGTTTCCCGCGTCCAACGTGGCCGAGCTGGTGGCGCTGGCCAAGGCGCACCCGGGCCAGTACGCCATCGCCTCGGCGGGCAACGGCACGCTCAACCACCTGATCGGCGAGATGCTGCAAAAGACCGCGGGCATCACGCTGCAGCACGTTCCCTACAAGGGCTCCGCCGCGGCGGCCACGGACGTGGTGGGTGGGCAGGTGCCGCTGTCGGTGCAGAGCCTGCCGTCCTCCATCGCCTTCATCAAGGCCGGCAAGCTCAAGGTGTTGGGCGTGGTGAACACGCGGCGCGTGGCGGCCTTGCCGGACGTGCCCACCATCGGCGAGACGCTGGCGGGTTTCGGCCAGACACCGTGGTACGGGCTTTTCGCGCCGGCCGGCACCCCGCCCGCCGTGGTCGCGCGGCTGCAGGCCGAGGTGGCCAAGGCGCTGGAGCAGAAAGACGTGGCCGAGCGGCTCGCCGCCGTGGGGTGCGAGCCCTACAAGGGCAACTCGGCGCAGCTGGCGGCGCTGGTGCGGGACGACCTCGCGCGCTGGGGCCGGGCGGTGAAGGACACCGGGGCCAAGCTGGATTGACGGCAGGCCGACCGGACCGTGCGGACCGAGGGCGGGGCGCGACCTGCCGCCGCAGGGCTTTTTTTCTTTTGAATTCAAAAAACCAAGGAGACATGGCATGAGAACGACAACGACAACGACAACGATCACCCCGACCACCCCTTGCGCATCCCGCCGCCTGGCGGCGATGGCCATCGCGCTGGCTGCGGCCTTCGCCGGCCCCGCCTGGGCGCAGGGCGGTTATCCGAACAAGCCGGTCACCCTGGTCGTGCCCACCGCCGCAGGCGGCACCACGGATCTGTCCGCACGCATGCTCGCGCAGGCCCTGGGCCCGGTGCTGGGCCAGTCGGTGGTGGTGGACAACAAGGGCGGCGGCAACGGCAACATCGCCGCCGGTGCCGTCAAGCGGGCCGAGCCCGATGGATACACGCTGCTCATGCAGTACTCGGGCTATCACGTGATCTCACCGCTGCTCACCCGGCAAAAGCAATGGGAGCCGGGCGATTTCCAACCCATCGCGAACGTGCTGTCGGCGCCGCAGATCATCGTCGTGCGCGACGGCCTGCCCGTGAAGACGCTGGCCGATCTGATCGCCTACGCCAAGGCGCATCCCGGCAAGCTCAACTACGCCTCGTCCGGCAACGGCTCGCTGCAGCACGTCACCGGTGCCATGCTGGAGCAGCAGGGCGGCGTGAAGATGGTGCACGTGCCGTACAAAGGCACCGGCCCGGCGCTGCAGGACCTGCTGGGCGGTCAGGTGGACCTGACCTTCGGCACCGCGCCACCGTTCATGCCCCACATCCAGGCCGGCAAGCTGCGCGTGCTGGCGGTCACTGGAAAGCAGCGCCTGGCCAGCCTGCCGGACGTGCCCACCACCGCCGAGGCGGGCTACCCCAAGGTGGATGCCACGTCGTGGTTCGCGCTGTTCGCCCCGGCCCATGTGCCCAAGGCGGTGGTGGACAAGCTGGTGGCCGATGTGCGCACCGTGGTGCAAAACCCCGCATTCCAGCAAAAGGCCCTGGAGCAGGGCGCCACCGCCGACTACCAGGGACCGCAACCGCTCGCCGAGCGGGTGAAGGCCGATCTGGCCAACTGGGCACAGGTGGTCAAGGCCTCCAGGATCGAGGCGGACTGATCGTTCCTCACCCCTCGGGCCGCCCGCTGAGGGCCCTCCAGCCATCCAAGCCCTGCGCAGTGCGCAGGGCTTTTTGCTTTGTGCGCTGCGTGGTGCGCCGAGACAACGGGAGGGCCGCCGTGAACGGGACCCTTCATGCGCTTGTAAAAATTCTTTGAATGATTGAATTTTTTCTTTAATATGACGGTGTTGTAAATTTTTTATCAAAAGCGGCTGAACGCTTTCCCCCACCCACCTGGCACCTGTCCCATGTCCGCTGTTCCCGACCCGAGCACCGAAGCCCCCACGATCGCCATTCGCATCGGCCGGGTGCGCCCCACGCTCACGCGGTCGCACCAGCAGATGGCGGACTACGTGCTGGCCCACCCGCTGCAGGCGGCCACCATGCCCATCGACGAACTCGCGGCGGCGGTGGGCGTTTCCATCGCAACAGCCAACCGCTTCGCCCGGGCCATCGGCCTGGACGGCTACCCCATGCTGCGGGCCGAGCTGGTGCGCGGTTTCGAAGCCATGCTGGCGCCCATCGAGAAGATGCGCATCAAGCTGGAAAAGCCCAGCAGCATCGGCGATGTGTTCGCCGCCGCGCTGGAGGAAAGCCAGCGCAACATCGCCGCCACGCGTGAGGCCCTGGACCCGGCCGCGTGCGAGGCCGCCGTGCAGGCCATCGTGGGGGCGCGGCGCATCTACCTGGCCGGCTTCGGCGCCAGTGGCTGGCTCGCCGGGCTGCTGCAGCGCGGGCTGGATGCGCATTGCGACGGCGTGCACCTGCTGGCCGGGGTGGCGGGTGCGTCCTACGGCGCGCGGCTGCTGCCTCGCATGGGCGAGGAAGACCTGTTCATCGCCATCAGCTACCCCCGCTACCTGACCGACACCGTCGTGCTGGCGCAGGGCGCCTTCGAGCGCGGCGTGCGCGTGCTGGCATTGACCGACGGGCTGCAGTCGCCCCTGGTGCCCTTCGCCCACGGCTGCCTGTTCGCGCAGACCGAGAACCAGTACGCGGCCAATTCCGAATCGTCGGCGCTGGCCATGATCGAGGCGCTCACCAGCGCAGTGGCGCACCAGGCGAAGGAATCGGTGAAGACCGCGGCACGCATGACCGAGGCGGTGCTGCCCTGGCTGCACGACAGCTCGCGCACGCGGCTGGCGCCACGCTCGGCCGACACCACCGCCAGGAAGCCCGCTGCCAAGGGCAGTGGCCGCGCCTGAACGGCGGCCGCATCCATCGCTCCCGATCGCCTTTCGCCTGGCCGATTGATTCGTTCCCATCCACTTCGCTGACCGGTTTCGCCGCTTCTTCCATGACCGTTTTTCCGTCTCCTTCCGGCCGTCCCGTTCCGGTGATCGCCATCCACGGCGGTGCCGGCACGCTGAGCCGCACGCAGATCGACGCCCGGCAGGAGCGGGCCTACCACGGTGTGCTGCAGGACGTGCTGCGCGCCGGGCAGGCGGTGCTGGAGCAGGGCGGGTCCGCCGCCGATGCGGTGTGCGCGGCCGTGCAGTTGCTGGAAGATTGCTCGCTCTTCAACGCCGGGCATGGCGCGGTGTTCACCGCCGACGCGACCCATGAACTGGATGCCGCTCTGATGGAGGGCGCCACGCTGGCGGCCGGCGCGGTGGCCGGCGTGCGCCACGTGCGCAACCCCATCCTGGCGGCCCG
>NZ_BAAJYR010000363.1:0-3510 GCF_057546605.1 Acidovorax sp. KPB24-03
TCATCGGCGTGGGCGAGAAGCTGGAAGACCTGGAAACCTTCAACGCCAAGGAATTCGCGCAAGCTTTGCTGACTTGACCGACCGGCGAACGGAGTCCGAAGCCCCTTGCCACGTGTGCCGGGGGCAGGGCGACCGGGACGGATTGGTGCCATCCGGTGAATTGATTGTTCACAAAACGAAGTTTTTGGATTTTTTCGCTACTAATTCAATAGCGCCATACCCTTTGAATTGCTGCGCCGACGCCCTTTTTTCCGACAATAACGCATCTCCCACGTCCTACGCCGGTGCGGGAACTAGTCCCTTAGCACTCCCTCATATGGAGTGCTAACATGAATGTCATGGAAGAAAGGATCTCTGGAATGACGCTTCAATCTGGAACCGCAGCCACCGCTCTGGCTCCCGCCAATCCTTGGGCGCTCATCCCCCCCTTGGGCAATCTGGACGCCTACATCTCGGCGGTGAACCGCCTTCCGCTGCTCACGGCGGAAGAGGAGCGCACGTACGCGCGCCAGCTCAAGGACAACAACGACGTGGATGCCGCCGGCCGCATGGTGATGTCGCACCTGCGTCTGGTGGTCTCCATCGCCCGCCAGTACCTCGGCTACGGCCTGCCCCACGGCGACCTGATCCAGGAAGGCAATGTGGGCCTGATGAAGGCCGTCAAGCGTTTCGACCCCGATCAGAACGTGCGCCTGGTGAGCTACGCCATGCACTGGATCAAGGCCGAGATTCACGAGTACATCCTGAAGAACTGGCGCATGGTCAAAGTGGCCACGACGAAGTCGCAGCGCAAGCTGTTCTTCAACCTGCGCTCGATGAAGCAGGGCTTCAAGGCCGATGCGGCCGCCGCCGATGCAGCCACCCACCGCGACACGCTCTCCGAGCGCGAAATCGATGCAGTGGCGCAGCACTTGAACGTCAAGCGCGAAGAGGTCATCGAGATGGAAACCCGCCTGTCGGGCGGCGACGTGATGCTGGACCCCTCGCACTCCGATGACGGCGAACAGGCCTACGGCCCCATCGCCTACCTGGCCGATGGTGCCCACGAGCCCACCGCCATGATCGAATCGCGCCAGCGCGATGCCCTGGCCACCGACGGCATCGCCGCTGCCCTCTCGGGCCTGGACGATCGCAGCCGCCGCATCGTGGAAGAGCGCTGGCTCAAGGTGAACGACGATGGCTCCGGCGGCATGACGCTGCACGAGCTGGCCGCCGTGTACGGCGTGAGCGCCGAACGCATCCGCCAGATTGAAGTGGCCGCGATGAAGAAGATGAAAAAGGCCCTGGTCGAGTACGCTTGACCGGCTGGCCACCCGCCTTCGCAGGCGGCCGGCATGGCGATAATCCCGAGCGCGCAATCCCCTGCGGATTGCGCGCTTTTTTCATGGGTGCGCCGGCTGCCGGTGCCCCCGATCTCCAAGGACACGACCCCCATGACTTTTCCTGCCGTTCGACGCCGCACGCTGATGGTGGCCCTTTCGCTCGCTGGCACTCTGGGCACGGCCACGGCCCAATCGGCACCCGGCGCACTGGAGACGCCGGGGTGGCCGAGCAAGCCGCTGCGCATCATCGTGGGCTTTCCGCCGGGATCGTCGCCGGACCTGACGGCGCGCACGTTCTCCGAGCCGCTGGCGCAGGCGTTGGGCCATCCGGTGATCGTGGAAAACAAGGTGGGCGCGGGCGGCAACATCGGCGCCGATGCGGTGGCCAAGGCGACCGATGGCCACACCATCGGCCTGTTCATCAACGGCAACCTGACCATCGCCAAGCTGCTCAACCCGGCCGTGCCCTACGACCCGCAGAAGGACCTCGCGCCGCTGAGCCTGGTGGGCACTTCGCCGCTGGTGCTGACCGCCCCAGCCTCGCAGCCGGACGTGCCGGCCCATGCCGATGCGCGCGCGTTTCTCTCAGCGGCGCGGCAGGCCGGCAGCCGCTGGAGCTACGGCACGCCAGGCGTGGGAACGGTGGGCCACCTGGGTACGGAACTGCTCAAGGCCCGCGCCGGCATCGCGCCAGTGCATGTGCCCTACCCCGGCTACCCGCAGGTGGCCACGGGCATGCTGGGCGGACAGCTGCAGATGGCGCTGCTGCCGCCTGCGCTCGCCCTGTCGCAGGAACGCACGGGCAAGCTGCGCCTCATCGGCGTCACCTCGGCCGGTCGCAGCACGCTCGTGCCCGGCGTGCCCAGCCTGGCGGAGGCCGGCGTGCCGGACCTGAACCTGGAGATCTGGAACGCATTCGCCGCACCGGCCACCATGCCCGCTGCGGTGCAGGCGCGGCTGTCGGCGCTGATCACCGACATCGCCCGCAGCCCCGACGTGCGGGCCAAGCTGTTCCAGCAAGGCTGGCAGGTGGCCGGGACCTCGCCGCAGGGGCTGGCGAACCGCATCCAGGCGGACACCGCGCTCATGGCCCGCGTGATCCGCACGCAGGGCATCCGGGCCGACTGACGCCCTGCCCCGGTGGGGTGCGCTGCGCCTCCACCGATGTTGATGCAGATCATGCCCCGCGGAGCCCGTGGCCGGCAGACTGGCGCCTTCGTGATTTCCAAGGCACGCCATGCAGCCCTTTCGCATCCTCGTCATCGGTGCCGGCCACACCGGCACCCCGCTGTTGCAGCAATTGCTGGCAGCGCCGTTCGTCTCCGTGCTCGGGGTGGCGGACCTGAACCTCTCCCTGCCCAGCATTGAGTTGGCGCGCAGCCACGGCGTGCCCGTGACCTCCGATTTCATGGGATTGCTGGCGGCGCACGGCAGCGCCGCGGACATCGTGATCGATGTGACGGGCCAGCCGGCGGTGCGTGACGCGCTGCGCCGGCACATGGTGGACACGGGCAACCAGCAGACGGTCATCCTGCACGAGACCATCGCGCTTTTGCTGATGTCGCTGTCGGCCGGCCAGCGCATCGAAAGCCGCCACGGCGAACTGGCCTACGCCTGAGCAGCCGGCCCGCTCCGTCCGTCACCATCGCAAGCAATTGCTATTATTTTTATAGCGATATGCCGGGAGAAATCATGCCCTGGAGGCCGTTTTCGTGCTGAGTCTGCGCACCCGGCCCCACGGCACCACGCCGACCGAAGAGGGCGCGCCCCTGCCTCCGTGCCACACCTGCGCCGGCCGCTCGCACTGCCTGCTCGGCCGGGCCCCGCGCGAGGTGCAGATGGCGGGCCGCGTGGTGGAGCGGCGCTTTCGCAAGGCCGAAACGCTGGCGCGCCAAGGCCAGTCCGCGCCGGTGCTGCAGATCCTCAAGGTCGGTACGGTGCTGCTACACCGCCGGGGCGCCGAGGGCATCGACCGGCCCGTGGGCCTGGCGGGCTGCGGCCATGCCCTGGGCACGACGGCGCTGTTCGCGGCGCCCGCGGAGCTGTCGGGCACGGCCCTGGGCGAGGGCGGCTGTGCGAAGTGTCTGCAGAGGCCCTGCGCCCGCCCCACCACAGCGCTGCGGCGCCGGGTTGGCTGGAGGCGCTGTCGCGCGAGAACGCGCGGGCGCAGGCACAGCTTGCGGACTGG
>NZ_BAAJYR010000364.1:0-3472 GCF_057546605.1 Acidovorax sp. KPB24-03
GTTCCGACACGCCCAGCGCCCGCGTGGCGTCCCCCACGGTCGGGGCCTGCGCCAGGGCGGCCAGTGCCTCCTGCACGCGCGTGTCGCACCGCGTGAAGTCGGCTAGAGCCGCGTGCACGCGGGCGGCGGTCTCGGCCGGATCGCGGGTCAGGTCGATGGCCTGCACCGACTGCAGCAGCGCGTCGGCATCCACCCCCACGCCGGGATGCAGCCGAAAGCCCAGCCAGTCCTCGCCGGCGCGGGCGGGCACGCCGTAGGCCTGCTGCGGCAAATGCGACACCGTCCAGTGCACGGCACCGTGGGCGTCGATCTGCACGATGAGGTCGCGGCACCCGTCGGGCAGCACGCAGGTCACGCCGGCTTCGGTGCCCTGGTGCTGCCAGCGTTCCAGCACCGTGGGCGGCAGCCACACCGCGGTGGGGCAGGCGGGCAGCAGGGGGCGTTCCATGGGAGGCCGGGGCCCTTCAGCCGCCATGCGTGCCGGCGTGCCAGTCGGTGCGGGCGAGCCGGTACAGGCAATGCGGCCGCACCGGGTGGCCCACCGGCACGGCCGGGTGGTCGAACGCTTCGGCGGGGCTTTCGCGCATGCCCAGGCGTTGCATCACCGCGCGCGAGCGCTGGTTGCCCAGGGTGGTGAATGACACGATCTCCGACAGGCCCAAGTCTTCGAAGCCTGCCCGCAGCGCCAGGCGCGCCGCCTCGCTGGCCAGGCCCTGGCCCCATAAGGGCCGGGCGAGCCGCCAGCCGATCTCCACGCACGGCGCGAACGGCAGTTCGGCCGAGGGCGTGTGCAGGCCTACGAAGCCCATGAAGCGCGGGCCGCTGTCGCCCTGCAGGCAATCCGCGGCCCAGAAACCCCAACCGCGCTGCGCGATCAGCGCCTCGATCCGGTCGGCCATGGCATCGCTGGCGTCGCGGGCCAGCGGCGCGGAAAAGTGCGCCATCACCGCCGGGTCGGCATTCATCGCGGCGAAGGGCGTGCGGTCGGCGGCGGTCCAGGGCCGAAGGCGCAGCCGCGGCGTGGCCAGGGACTCCGGGGCGATGGGGACGAAGGTGTCCGGGGGCTGGGGTGTCGGCATGCGCCGATGTTATGGGAGAGGAGAGGGGGCCAAGGTCCGGTCGCCCAAGGTTCGCTACCGCTCGCCCTTGCGGTAGGGCTTCATCAGCGCCTGTGGATACGCCGCCTTGCGGGCCACCAGCACCAGCGCCAGGATCGACAGCAGGTAGGGCAGCATCAGGTACACCTGATACGGCAGCCACGCATCGCCCGCCTGCTGCAGCCGCAGCTGCAGCGCGTCGAAAAAGGCGAACAGCAGCGCGCCCAGCAGCGCCTTGCCGGGCCGCCACGAGGCGAACACCACCAGCGCCACGCAGATCCAGCCGCGCCCATTCACCATGTTGAAGAAGAACGCATTGAACGCTGACAGCGTGAGAAACGCCCCCGCCACCCCCATCAGCGCGGAGCCCGCCACCACCGAAGCGGTGCGCGTGGCCGCCACCGGAATGCCCTGGCCCTCGGCCGCCTGGGGGTTCTCGCCCACCATGCGCACGGCCAGCCCGAGCGGGGTGCGCAGCAGCACCCAGGCCAGCAGCGGCACCAGCAGCAGGGCCAGCAGCGTGAGCGGCGTCTGGGCCGACAGGATGGGAATGCCCAGCCAGGCCATGGGCGCGAACGGCTCGATCGTGGGGGGCGTGGTCACCTTCGGAAAGCCCACGCGGTAGCCGTAGTAGCTGAGCGAGGTGGCCAGCAGCGTGATGCCCAGCCCCGACACGTGCTGCGACAGCGCGAGCCCCACGGTCAGCCAGGCGTGCAGCAGCCCGAAGGCCGCCCCGGTGAGCGCGGCCACCAGCACGCCGGTCCACAGGCCATGGCCGGCATACACCGTGAGCCAGCCCGTGAAGGCGCCCGCGACCATGATCCCCTCGATGCCCAGGTTCAAAACGCCTGCGCGCTCGCACAGCAGCACGCCCAGCGTGCCCAGGACGAGCGGCGTGGCCACCCGCAGCGTGGCAATCCAGAACGCCGGGTTGGCCAGGATGTCCATCAGCTCGGTCATACTGCCCAGCCCTTCCATGCATTTGCTATTGATTTGGTAGCATCAAGGGCAATCATGACTAGGGCATGGGGGCGATTCGGCTTGAAACCGGTCATGGCATGCTCCCGCATCACTTCCAGCGCACCCGGTATTGCGCGAGCAGCCCCGCCACCAGCACCGCGATCAGTGAGGCCGCCACGATCACGTCGGCGATGTAGGTGGGAACGCCCACCGCGCGGCTCATGCTGTCCGCCCCCACCAGCACCCCCGCCACGAAGACGCCTGCGGCCACCACGCCCAGCGGGTGCAGGCCCGCCAGCATGGCGATCACGATGCCGCTGTAGCCATAGCCCGGCGACATGTCCAGCGTCACGTAGCTGGTGCGGCCCGCCACCTCGATGGCGCCTGCCAGCCCTGCCAGGCCGCCCGAGAGCAGTGCCACCAGCACCACCGTGCGCGTGATCGGCACGCCGGCGAACGCCGCCGCGCGGGCATTGGCCCCCGCCGCGCGGATCTCGAAACCCGGCACCGTGCGCGTGAGCAGCGCCCACAGCAGCACGGCCAGCCCCACGGCCCACAGCAGGCCGGTGTGCAGCCGCGTCTGCGGCACCAGGCGCGACAGTTCCAGCTCGCCTTGCAGCGCCACGCTTTGCGGCCAGCCGAGGGCGAGGGGGTCTTTCATCGGACCGTCGAGCAGGGCGGACACCAGCAGCAGCATCACGAAGTTCAGCAGCAGCGTGGTCACCACCTCGTCGACGCCGAGCCGCGCCTTCATCAGCGCCGGCCCCAGCAGCAGGGCGGCCCCGGCCAGCGCGGCGGCCAGCATCATGAGCGGGAACAGCACCGGCACGGGCCATTGCAGGCCGGTGCCGCCATGCATGCCGCCCACCGCCACCGCCGCGATCGCGCCGGCATACAGCTGGCCCTCCGCGCCGATGTTGAAGAGCCGCGCGCGGAACGCCACGGCCGCGGACAGCCCCGTCAGGATAAGCGGCGTGGCGCGCGTCAAGGTCTCGGTCAGCGCGAACACCGAGCCGAACGCGCCCTGCGCCAGCAGCGCGTAGGTGCGCCCCACGGGGGCGCCGGCCCACAGCACCAGCAGGGCGCTCACCAGCAGGGTGAAGGCCACCGCGCCGACCGGGGCCGCCACATAGGCCAGCGCCGAAGTGCGCTCGCGTTTTTCCAGTCTCATGGGGTGTCGCTTTCAGGCGCGGGCGCCACGGTGGCCGGTGCGGCGTCGGCGCTGCCGCGGCCCCCGCTGGGGTCTGCTCCGGCCATGGCCAGGCCGATGGCCTCGCGCGTCCAGCCCTCGGCGGGGCGGGCTTCGCTCAGGTGCCCGGCGTGCATCACCGCCACGCGGTCGCCCAGCGCCAGCACCTCGTCCAGGTCGTCGGAGATCAGCAGCACGGCCGCGCCGGCATCGCGCGCCGCCACCA
>NZ_BAAJYR010000365.1:0-3443 GCF_057546605.1 Acidovorax sp. KPB24-03
GCGAGGCCGGCATGGCCGCCGCCACGGCGCTGCTGGCGGGCACCGGAGACATGCCGCGCCCGGACGCCTTGCTGGCCACGAACGGCCTGCTGCTGCTGGGCGCGGTGCACGCGATCCAGGCCGCGGGCCTGTCGATGCCGAACGACATCGGCCTGGCCGGCTTCGACAACAACGACTGGACGGCCCTGCCGGCCCTGGACGTGACAGTGATCGCGCAGCCCACCTACGACATCGGGCGCACCGCGGCCGAGTTGCTGCTGCAGCGGCTGTCAGAGCCCGAACGGACGGTAAGGCGGGTGGTGCTGGAAGGAGCGCTGCTGGCGCGGGGCTCCACGCGCAGGGGATGACGAGGCTGCGCTCGAAACGGTTGGCAGGGCATCGTCCGCCGAGCGATGCGCAGCACACCCCATCCAGGCTCAGCGCCGTTGGCTGCCGCGCGCCATGCCCGATATCGCGTAGGTTCCCGCTGCTTTGACAAGGACCCGAATGGCATGGGTCTTTTCCACCGTGTCGTGCTCGTACTGTGCCTTGATCGCGATCTCGATTCCGCTGCCCACCTTCCTGCACCGCATTTCCTGAATGGCGTACTGGCTGTGGTCGTCATTGAGTTCGGGAAACGCCAGGGTCCGGACCAACTCTGGCCTCCGCTCCTGCGTCGGCTGCGTGAGCCATTGCACGTAGATCTCGCTGCCCGCCCCTTCGTGCACATCGACAACGACCACGCGGTAGTAACCTGCCCGGTCCGCCTGGGTCCAGGCGCCGCAGGTTTCGACCTTTTGCACGAGAATGGGCAGTGACTCCACCTGGGCTTTGAGCAAGGAATCGCTGGCGTTGGCGCAAAAAGGCAACGCCAAAAACGCCCACCCAATGAATCGATTCACCACTTCGCCTTTGGATGAATGACGATGCCGGTGGTGATGTGCATGGTGCCTGGCGCGAGCGCAGGGCTGGTGGCGGGCTTGACTCTCGGAGGAACCATGCGCCCCGTCTGTTCGATCAGCAACAAATCAGACTCCCTTTTGATGTGGAGTGGCATGCTAACCAAAACCCATCGCAAAAGGCACAGATGGGCGTGGGCGCATGCTGCAAAGTGTCACCAGGGACGGCGCGAAACGAATCGTGGGCAGACTCCCGGGTGGCGAACTCGGCCCCGGCTCACCGCCGTTGCTGCAGCCAGGCCATGAGGGCCCCCTTCTCCATCGGCACGGCGATGTGGTACCCCTGGCCCTCATGGCAGCCCATGTCCAGCAGGGCGCGCAGCGCGGCGGCATCCTCGATGCCTTCGGCCAGCACCTGCAGCCCGAGCTTGCGACCCAGTTGCGCCACCATTTCCGCGATCCGGACGCCGTGCGGCTCGCCCAGGTGGCGCACGAAGGAGCGGTCGATCTTGATGCGGTCGAGCGCCAGCCGCTCCAGGTAGCTCAGCGAGGAATAGCCCGTGCCGAAATCGTCGATCGCGATGGAGATGCCTTGCGCGCGCAGGCTGGACAGGGTCGAGTTCAGCAATTGGGTGGGCAGCGCGGCCACCGACTCCGTGATCTCCAGCTCCAGCTGCGGCCCCTTTAGCCCGCTGTCCGCCAGGGCCGCGCAGACCGTGTCGAAAAAAGCGGGGTCCTGCAACTGCACGGACGACACGTTGACCGCCATGCGCCCGGGTGCATGGCCCGCCGCCAGCAACTCCCGCATGCAGGCGCACGCGGTGGACAGCACCCACTTGCCCAGCGCCACGATGAGTCCCGAATGCTCGGCCACCGGAATGAACTGGTCGGGCGATATCAGCTGGCCGTCGTCCGCGCGCCAGCGCACCAGGGCTTCCAGCCCCACCAGGCGCCGGGTCGCCAGGTCGATCTGCGGCTGATAGACCAGAAAGAGCTTGGCCGTGTCGATGGCCGCCCGCAGGTCGGACAGCAGCAGCGCCCGGGTGCGCGCCTCGGCCCCCATGTGGTCCGAATATTCCAGGTGCTGACCGCGATGGTCGCGCTTGGCGCGCTTCAAGGCGATGGTGGCGTCCTTGACGAGGTCGGCGCCCGCCTGCGGCACCTCGGGCAAGAAGACGTAGCCGCAGGTGAGCGACACCTTTTGCGCGACGCCATTCACCGCCAGGGGCTGGCGGACGCAGTCCAGCAGCCGCTGCAGCGACACCTGCGCCACCGCCCCCAGCACGCCGAACGTGTCCGCCCCCAGGCGGGCCAGCAGCACGCCCGGTGGCAGTGCAGCGGACAGCGCGCGGGCGACCCGCTCCAGCAGGCAGTCCCCGAAGCGGTGGCCCATGACGTCGTTGGTAGCGCTGAAATCGTCGATGTCGAGCAGCGCCAGGATGTGGCCGCGCGTGCCGAGGCGGGCGCATTCGTCCACCTTCTCGACGAAGTGCGCGCGGTTGGGCAGGCGGACCAGCGGGTCGTAATAGGCGTATTCATGCAGCCGCGCGAGCAGGCCGTGGTTGTGCAGCAGGGTGCCCAGGTTGGCGCAGAAGACGTCCAGCATCTGGGTATCGAGCGCGCCGCGCGCCGCGGGCACGTCGATGAAGACGGCCATGCCCTGCCGGCCCTGGTGCCCAATGTGCAGCGCCACGCCGCCATCGGCGGCATATCCATTGCCGCGGCCTTCCAGCACACGGCGCAGCACGCCCCATTCGGGCCGGGCGGCAACGGCGTCGAACGGGCCGTCGGCGAGGCCGGCGAACCGGCCGGCCGCCGCCAGCACCTGGAACCGGTCCGCAGTCTCTCCCTGCTGCGCGCACACCAGCGCATGGCATGCGACACCCAGCAATGCCGCCAGCTGGGTGATGACGCCCGAGGCGAAAGCCCGCGGATCGGTGGTCTCCAGCAAGGACGCGCTGGACCGCACGATGAGTTCCAGGCTGCGGCGGCTGGCCTCGGCGGCGCACAGCCGCTGGTAGGACCGCACGGAGGTGACGACCAGGGCCAGCAGCCGGTCATGCGTCAGCTCGGACTTGGGGCGGTAGTCGTTGATGTCGTACTGCAGCAGGGTGTCCAGGTCCATGACTGGCCCGGGCTGGCCCGTTCGCAGCACGATGCGTGCATTGGGCAGGCGTGCGGTGTGGCGGATGAAGTCCACCAGCGCCAAGGGGGTGCCGGCTGCCGCGACGGCGCCGCCCACTGGCTCCGAAGCCACGTCGAGCAGCACCATCGCCACGTTCGGCTCGCCCACGAGCAACGCGCGCGCTTCTTCGCCCGAAAAAGCGTGCCGCGACACCAGGGCGCGGCCGAAAAGCGTGCGCCCCTGCAGCGCCGCGCGCATGGCCGCATGCACGCCCGCGTCGCTGTCCACGACGAGGATCCGCCAGTCGGGCCCGCCCTGCGGGTCGCAGGTGCGGACGGTGCGCGCGGCGGCGACTTGCGGCGCGGGACAGTCGGGCACCACCCCGGCGTTCATGCGGCAGGCAGGTGGCGGCTGCACGGGGCGAGCGACACGCGATTGCG
>NZ_BAAJYR010000366.1:0-3440 GCF_057546605.1 Acidovorax sp. KPB24-03
CCAGGCGCTGCTCGTAGGGCTCGCGCACGTCCACCAGCAGCAGGGCGGGCTGCGGGGCCTGCAGCATCGCCTGCAGCGCGGCGGGCGCCATGTCGCTGCCCGCGGCGGATGCGCACGGCGAGTCCACACGCACGCCGCACAGCATGGGCTGGCCGCTGGCCTCCTGCGGTGCCATGCCCTGCTCCAGCCGCGCCTTGGCTTGCGCGAAACCCGGGGCGTCCAGGCGCCCGTCGAGCACCTGTGCCAGCAGCGGCTGGGCGGCGCATTCCGTGGCGAGCGTGGTGGCGAAGCGGTGGTCTTCATCGTGCGCGGGCAGCAGCAGCGTCCGGGTGCCCAGTTGTTGCGCCATGCGATGCAGCGACGGCCCGAAGGCGAGCGGCGCGCTCTGCGCGAAATCGCTGCGCCCCAGCGAGCCCGGCATGACGGTGTCGCCCACGAACGCCAGGCGCAGGCCCTGCGCGCCGTACAGCAGATAGGCCGTGGCATCTTCGGTGTGGCCCGGCGTGGCCAGGCGGGTGAGGTGCAGCGTACCCAGGTCGATCCGCTCGGCGGGCTGCGGCCAGCCCAGGGCGTCCACGGCCTCGTTCGCGGCCGGGTGGCCGGCCAGGGCGGCACGCAGCGCGGCAGCGGATGACGCGTGGTCGCCATGGCTGTGGGTGTCCAGCACCGCTGCCAGCGTGTAGCCCTGGCAGCGCACCAGCTGGGCCAGCCGCTCGGTCAGCTCGGGCAGCGGATCGATCACAGCGCAGCGGCGGCTGGCGGCATCGGCCACCAGGTAGCAGCATGCGCCATCGACCACGAAACGGGTCACGCCTTCGACGGGCAGCGCGGCCGGCTGGGCCGGGCCCAGGCAACTGGCACGCAGCGATTCGCCGCACGCGCGGATGCGGACGCAGGCCTCGCCGATGAAGGCAGCATCCGCGGCCGGGCCGAACGACAGCCGCACGGCCGAGTCCGCCTGCCAGGCCGGCAACTGCATGGCCTGCAGCACGTGGCTGGGCTGGGCCTTGGCCGCGCTGCAGGCCGAGCCGCCGCTGACGCGCACGCCCGCGGCGTCGAACAGATCCAGCAACAGCCGCGAGCCCACGCCCGGCACCGAGAAGTTGAGCGTGGTGGGCAGGCAGAGCCCGGGCGGCGCGTTGAAGACGAGGCCGGGGAAGGCCGCCTCCAGCGCCGCGCCCAGCTGCGCGCGGTAGTCCGCCAGCACCGATGGCGGCTGGAACGTGGTGCCGCCCTCCAGCGCCGCCAGCACCGCGCCCAGGGCAGCGATGCCCGCCATGTTCTCGGTGCCCGAGCGCAGGGCGCCCTCCTGCCCACCGCCGGCCATCATGGGCGTGAACGGCGCGCCCTCACGCACGTACAGCAGGCCGATGCCCTTGGGCGCATAGAGCTTGTGGCCGGAGAACGTGGCGTAGTCGATGGGGTGGTCGGCCAGCTGCAGCGCCACCTTGCCCAGGGCCTGCACGCTGTCCACCAGCCACAGCGCGCCGCTGCCCGCCATCGCCTGCGCGATGCCCGCCAGATCGCTGACCACGCCGGTCTCGTTGTTGGCGGCCATGGTGCACACCAGCGCGGCGCGCGGCGCATGGGCGCGCAGCCAGTCGAGGTCGTGCCGGCCATCGTGCGCCACGGGAATGGGCAGCACCTGCAGGCCGAGCTGCAGCAGCGTGTTCCAGTGCCGGAGCGCCTCGGGCACCGCCTTGTGCTCGGTCGCGCCGTACAGCAGCAGCTGCGGCCCCGCGGCGCCGTCGCCGCCTGCGATGCGCTGCCTGCGCACATGGTCCAGGGCCGACAGCACGGCGGTCTGGATGCCCTCGGTCGCGCCGCTCACGAACATCAGCTGGCCCGAAGGCGCACCGACCACCCGGCGGCCCGGGCCCGCACCGCATCCATCAGCGCGCGGGCCTTGAGACCGGTGCTGTGCGTGCTGCTGGGGTTGCCGTAGTCGTCCGCCATCGCGGCCAGGGCGGCATCGCGGGCGGCGGGCAGGACGGGCGTGGTGGCGTTGGCGTCGAGGTAGATTTCCATGGCGTTGCTTGATTTCCGTTGATCCGGGTAACAGCAACCATGTTAGTGAGCCATATTGAGAATATTTTTCTTATTTTCTGGCTTTATTTGAAATCAGCATCCATCCACCCACGCTTTGGCAAGGCCCGGGGCACGGCGGCGGCTGCCGGCCAAGGCACTGCCGATGCGATGGGTCGTCCCGCTTGCGCCAGGGCGCTCGTCCACAATAGCGGGTTCGCCGCGGCCGGCCGCTGACCGAGCGGGTGCCGCGATGCCACCCCGCAGGGGATTGCCAGCAGCGAGCGGCCGTCGCGCGCTCCGCGATCCCGGTGAAGTCGAGAGAACCCAGAACATGCAGCAGCCGGCAGAAAACGCCCCCATCACCGCATCGCCATCCGCATCGCCCTCCACCCCTGACACGCCCGCGCCCGCCGCGCCGCATCTGGGCAGCGACTTCTCGCACCACACGCCGATGATGCAGCAGTACCTGGCCCTGAAAGCCGCGTACCCCGACACGCTGGTCTTCTACCGCATGGGCGATTTCTACGAGGTGTTCTTCGCCGATGCCGAGAAGGCCGCGCGGCTGCTGGACATCACGCTCACGCAGCGCGGTCAGTCCGGCGGGCAGCCGGTGGTGATGGCCGGCGTGCCCTTCCACGCGCTGGAGAACTACCTGGGCCGGCTCATCAAGATGGGCGAGTCGGTGGCCATCTGCGAGCAGGTGGGCGAAGTGGGCGCGAGCAAGGGGCCGGTGGAGCGCAAGGTGGTGCGCGTGGTCACGCCGGGCACGCTCACCGACAGCGAACTGCTGTCCGACAAGGCCGAATCGCTGCTGCTGTCGGTGCACCAGGGCCCCCGCGCGCGTTGCGGCCTGGCGTGGCTCAGCGTGACGCAGGGGCTGGTGCACCTGGCCGAATGCACGCACGACGAGGTCGGCGCCTGGATCGCGCGCATAGGCCCGAGCGAGGTGATCTACAGCGCGGGCGTGACCGAGCGCTTCGAGCAGCAGTTGAAGGCGCTGCGCCAGAACGGCACCTTCGCCTGCCCCTTGAGCCTGCGGCCGGACTGGCAGTTCGATGCCGCGTTGGGCGAGCGCAAGCTGCTGGAGCAGCTGGGCGCGGCCAGCCTTGCCGCCTGGAGCGCGCAGGACCTGGCCCAGGCCCACGCCGCCGCCGCCGCGCTGCTGGCCTATGCCGAGCACACGCAGGGCCGATCGCTCACCCACGTGCACGGCGTGCGCGTGCAGCAGAGCGACGAGCTGATCGCCCTGCCCCTGGCCACGCGCCGCAACCTGGAGCTGACGCGCACGCTGCGGGGCGAAGACGCGCCCACCCTCTTTTCGCTGCTGGACACCTGCATGACCGGCATGGGCAGCCGCCTGCTCAAGACCTGGCTGCTGGAGCCGCGGCGCGACCGCACCGAGGCCCGCCAGC
>NZ_BAAJYR010000367.1:0-3433 GCF_057546605.1 Acidovorax sp. KPB24-03
CGTGGCGCGCTCGCTGGCGCAGGTGAGCGTGGCCGTGACGGGCGTGGCCGGACCCGGGGGCGGGAGCGCGGACAAGCCGGTGGGGACGGTGTGGTTCGGCTGGTCGGTGGCGGGGCAGACCCACAGCGAAATGGTGCGCTTCGCAGGCGACCGGGCGGCCGTGCGTGCGGCCACCGTGCGGCATGCGCTGGCGCGGCTGGCCGATCTTCTGGTTTGACAGCAAACGCCCAAGCCTCAAGACCTTGGGCCTGTGCGCCTCAAGTGGCGGCCTCCCTCGGTCCAGCGGATTCGATGCGGGCGGCATCCCAGCGCTTCAGTTCAACGGACTTCGCGAGCATGCCCAAGGTGATGGGCACCTTCCTCTGTCGATCCCGATAGCGGCGCAAAGGCATCCAAAACAACTGCAATGGATTGAACCCTTCGTTGTGGAAATACCGTCCGAAATCGAACCCGCTGGAATCGACGCCGAACTCCGCGAAGAAGGTCTCCATGAACTCCACCGCATCGTCGCCCGTGATGCTGAGATCGTCCTCGATCGTTGTCTCTGAGTGAAGATTTCGGCCTGGGAGAACCCCAGACTCCTTTCTGGCGAATGCCTCGACCGCTGCAATGAAGCTCATGACCGGATGCTCTCGATCTTTCCGCCGGGTAGTTTGACGGCTAGATTCTGCTAGCGTCGTTGATCTTTTGGCACTCATACGGATCGAGCGTGCCACGCCGATATTTACAATACTCCATAAATCTAGCCTTATCCTCTGCCCTCAGCAGGTCATAGCGTTCGTATTCAAGGCCATCCTGCGATGGATCTTGAAAAAAAATAATCCAAGATGGCTGAGCCTTAATGAAAGGACTCCAACTCACCCCCATCTCATGGTCACCGGTGTATTTATCCAGACCCAGAAATAGCCAGGCCAACAAAATCATTAAAAAACACAATACGAAATAACGAAAATTCTGTTTTTTAAACATATTAAGGCTCCGACAACCCCAATTTTTTCCTGAGCTGATCGGCAATGATCATTCCATAGATCCCTGGACATGCGCGACTGGTTTGAACAGTTTTTGCAAAATCCCTGTGTCCGCCCAATCGACGGATTGGGAAAAAATCCTTCAGTGCACCTACCAACGCCTCCGTTCTAGATATCTGCTGCTCCGTACCTTCGTCGTGCAACACCTTTAATCGATCAGCTTGCACACTCAGAAACTCATTGATAGCAGCCTGGGCACCCTTGGCCTTGGCGACATTCATGACGCCGGGTCCGTATTTAGCGCCCTCCCCTCTTACGCTCAGATCTGCCAATAACACAATCCCAATGACTCCCGTATTCATCGCCTCCACATGAGCCCCTTTGTGACGGATATCAAGTGCCTCGTAGATGGTACCGTCGCAGGCTACCGCATAGTGATAGCTAACTCTCCCGAATTTCTTGATGTCTATCTTCTCTACTTGACGAATGGACTCCATGCCAGGGGCCGCACAACCGAATGTGTTTCCTGCGTGATGAATGGCAATCGAGTGATAGTTCCAATCGTTGGGCGGAATCATCGCTGGATTTTGAGCCTTCCAACTGAGGCGATCAACTATCGATAACCTATCAATCAGGGCTTGACGTATTTTTTCCTGATTTGCAATCCAGCAGGCGGCGGTGGGATTTAAGATTCTGATGCTAGGTTTATCAAGGGCTTGATGGGTCGGCCCTCCTGGGAAAACAGTCGAATCCACAGGAAGAATTCCAACCATTTCCTGAAATGTTCGAATCGCGTCTAATGTTCTGGCATTGATATAACCATCTTCTTTGACAGGCAAATAACCCATTTTGCACTTCATGTGACGGTTGAGCGATGCCTGAATCGCCAAAACATCATTTCTTTTATTCCCTGAAGTCTTACCCACGGGTGAAGTTATTTTCATAGAAGATACTTCTTAAAAAATTCTTAATCCATGAATTTACCCTTAAATAAACAACTCACTAAATAATGAAATTTATAGTTATCTAAACAAAATCTAATGCAGGATATTTCCCTCACAGCGATGGCCGACCTATGCATTACATAGCGGAGTCCGCGCCGCCCCCCAGCCGCCCCACCAGCCCCGCACTGGCCTCGTTCAATCCCACCACCTCCACCACCGCCCCGTGGTGCCGCAGCCGCTGCACCACCTTCTCCAGCGCGGCCACGGCCGTCACGTCCCAGAAATGCGCGCGGGACACGTCGATGCGCACGGGGCGCCCTTCGGCCGCGAGGATGTCGAACGCCTCGATGAACGCGTCGGCCGAGGCGAAGAACACCTGGCCCGACACGTGCCAGGTGCGCAGGCCGGTGGCGGCATCGTCCTCGGCCCGCACGCCGAGCAGACGCGCGACCTTGAACGCGAAGAACACGCCGCTCAGCACCACCCCCACGCCCACCCCGGCCGCGAGGTTGTGCGTGGCGAGCGTGACGGCCACGGTGGCGAGCATCACGGCGCTGGACAGGCGCGGGTGGCGCACCACGGCGCCCAGCGACTTCCAGTCGAACGTCGAGGCCGACACCATCACCATGATGGCCACCAGCGCGATCACTGGCACGCGCGACACCCAGTCCTTCAGCGCCACCATCAGGATGAGCAGGAACACGCCGGCGAACAGCGTGGACAGCGCCCGCGCCCGCCGTATTTCACGTTGCCCACGGCCTGGCCGATCATTCCGCAGCCGGCGATGCCGCCGAAGCAGCTGGCCGCGATGTTGGCCAGGCCCAGGCCCGCGCACTCGCGGTTCTTGTCGCTGGGTGTGTCGGTCATCTCGTCCACCACGGCGGCGGTGAGCACCGATTCGAGCAGCCCCACCATGGCGATCGCCAGCGCCGGCAGCGCGATGGCGCGCAGCGTCTCCAGCGACACCGGCACCGCGGGCAGGCCGAACAGCGGCAGCGCATCGGGCAACCGGCCCAGGTCCGCCACGGTGGGCAGGTGCAGCCCCGTGGCGGAGGCGATGAGCGTGAGCGCCACCACGCAGATCAGCGGCGACGGAATGGCGGTGAGCGCCCGCACCTGCAGCCGCTGGCCCAGCCACGGCAGGCCGTAGATGAGGGCCAGCCCCAGCGCCAGCATGCCCCAGGTGGCGGCGCCCGCGCCACGCAGGTGCGGCAGCTGCGCCGAGAAGATCAGCACCGCCAGCGCGTTGACGAAGCCCGTGCGCACCGAGCTGGAGACGAAGCGCACCAGCACGCCCATGCGCAGCAGCCCGAACGCCACCTGCACCACGCCCGCCAGCAGCCCCGCCGCCAGCAGATGGCCCAGCCCGTGCGACTGCACCAGCGGCGCCGCCACGAGCGCCACCGAACCGGCGGCTGCCGACACCATGGCCGGGCGCCCGCCCGCGAAGGCGATCACGATGCTGATGACGAACGAGGCGAACAGCCCCACGGAGGGATCGACGCCCGCCACGAACGAAAA
>NZ_BAAJYR010000368.1:0-3429 GCF_057546605.1 Acidovorax sp. KPB24-03
GATTCTTTGCGTTACTACGTGAAAAAAGGGGCGAAGTCCGAATAGCGAGCTCATGCTGGAGGAAATGGCAAAGAGAGCCCATCGAAGCGAGAAAGCGGTTTGTAGGATTTGCCCAGATGCGGGTATGGCTCGTGAACAGCCTGCGGGGCTGGCTGGACGCCACGCTGCAGGCCTGAGTCGGCGGGGTCGGCGTCCAGGGACCGTCGGTTCCAAATCCAGGAACCATTGCAATACGCTATTGGGAGCCTTTCAAAATGCTACCTCAGGTTTTGCACTTCATATTTGAGGTCGACCTTCGCTATCATGCACGCCCATCGTCTAAAAGGGAGTGCTAATGTTAATTGCAATGGGTGGTGTAATTAAACACAGAAAAATAACCACGCAAATATATCCAGGCATCGAGCATGGGCAGATGCTCAGCGTCAGCGGGATCGTTCTACATCAAACCAGCAGCAATTACACTGCCAAAACGCTGATGGCGTACGCGTTTAGGCCGTCAGGAACAGGAACCCACTTTTTAATTAATCCCGCAGGCCAGATATTTCAAACCGCACGAGTGGATAAAATATGCTGGCATATCGGTCGAATAAAATCTTATTGCATGCAGGTGCAAAAATGCGACGCAATCGATAAGAAAGAACTTGAAGCATTAAAATTGAAGTACACCGATAAGGATGAATATGATAAACAGGTGGATGCCTACGAACGAAAGAAAGCAGCCAAAGATCGCTCTCCCACTAATTTCGATTCCATTGGCATAGAGGTGGTTGGAGCCCCTCTGAATCAATCTTACGGAAAGCCAACACATGCCCAAAATGAATCGTCAAAATGGTTGGTGGGAGAATTGATTTCGATGCTTAATTTGACTCGTGACCGAATTTATCCCCATGGTTTGATTGATCCCCGAAAGCAGGAAAGCGAAGGGCGATTGATTGGTTACTAGAGGCATCTCAATGAAGAATGTGTTAAAAATCACGTTTTCAGTATTCATCGCTCTAAGTATTTTTATCGGTGCTTTTTTTGCATGGTGGTTAATGCCAATCTCCATGCAAGAACCTGAAATTATAAAAGTCATAGACCCCGAAATGAAAGACGAGGACGCGATTAGATTTTGCAATTCTTTCAACATGACGCCTAATGAATTCAGGGAATTCTGGAAAAACGCTAAACCCATTTTTCAATTTGAATCTCATGACTACTCTTTTGGTGCCTGCCACTTCAGGGCCATCGAAAACGGCAAGGAATATAAAATTGGAATTGGCGGTGTAGGAATCATTTCAAATACCAACGATGCCAGCGGAGATTCTTTGCGTTACTACGTGAAAAAAGGGGCGAAGTCCGATAGCGAGCTCATGCTGGAGGAAATGGGCAAAGAGAGCCCATCGAAGTGAGAAAGCGGTTTGTAGGATTTGCCCAGATGCGGGTATGGCTCGTGAACAGCCTGCGGGGCTGGTTCGCCGCCACGCTGCAGGCTTGAAAGGTGTGAGCCGTGACCGCTGCACTCGCCAGAACACCCCCTGCTCTGTGTTGCAAAACCTCGCAGTAACCTGAGCTACGTTGGCGCCTTGCGCCTTGATCGGACGTGTTTCGGCGGTGCATCGGGAGGCACCGGATTCGTTCACACCTGTTGAGCCGGTGTCGCAGGCTCCAAGGGCTCCGATGCCCGCGGCCATCGCTATTTGCTACGTTTTTTGCAGCAATGTGCCCTAGTGTTGATTGCGCTGCAGCCCGGTAGGGCTCAAAGCCGCTCTTTCGCGTAGGACCCACGGTCCATGTCCACGATCTCCACGCTGAGCTGCACCATCACGCCCCCGGGCCGGGGCGTGAGACGGCGCAGCACGTCGGCCACGCGGCCGGCGAGGTCCTGCTTGGTCTCGGGCGAGCGGCCGGACAGCAGGCGCAGCTGCGCATGCACGAACGCGCGGTCGGCGGGGGCGGTGCCGATCTCGAAGCGGTCGGTGCGCAGGAAGCGGGACTTGAGGTCCGCCTCGTTCTGGATCTCGGGGCTCGCGGTGAGGGACTGGTTCAGTTCCGCCAGCATCTGGGCTTCGGGCAGACCGGCCAGGTTCTGGCTGTATTCGATGACGAGGTGGGGCATGGCGGTTCTCCTGCGGGGTGGGATGAAAGACGGGGAAGGGGAAGGGGCGGATGGGCTCAGCCCGGTACCGGGCCGGGCGGCGCCAGCTCCAGCACGCAGCCGTCGCCCAGCGCCTCGCGCCACACGCGCACGCGGCTGGCGGGCGGCTGCATGCCATCGAGCGCCTGGGCGATGAAGTGGCACAGGTTTTCCAGCGTGGGCGTGCCCAGGCCGGGCACCTCGTCCAGCCAGTGGTGGTCGAGCTGCTCGCGCACAGCGGCCAGGCGCTGGCGCAGGTGGCCCAGGTCGATGACCATGCCGGTGGCGGGATCGCGCGGGCCGGTGACGGCCACCTCCGCGTGGTAGGTGTGGCCGTGGATGCGGCGGCTGCCCTCGGCCTCGATCTCGCGCTGCAAGGTGTGCGCGGCATCGAAGAAAAAGCGCTGGTGAACGGTGAACTGCATGGTCGGCGAACGGGCGGGAACGGGGCGAAAAAAAACGGTACGGAACAGGGCTCAGCGGATGCCCGTGAGCTTGTGGGTCTGAAGGCTCAGGCGCCATGCGGGGCGCTCCAGGCAGGCGGCGATGCAGCGCCCGGTGTTGGCGGCCTGCTCCGGGCCGTCCATGGGCTGCAGGAAGCGGTGCGTGAACTGCGTCTGCGACTCCAGCGCGGCGAGGTCGAAGCCGGGCTGGGGCCACACCAGCTTGAGTTCCTGCCCGCTGCGCTGCACCCAGGGCGCGCCGGCCTTGGGGCTGATGCACAGCCAGTCGATGCCGGGCGGCGCGGCCACGGTGCCATTGCTCTCCACGGCGATGCGAAAGTGCCGCGCGTGCAGGGCGTCGATGAAGGCCGGGTCCACCTGCAGCAGCGGCTCGCCGCCCGTCAGCACGACCAGGCGGTGCGCGGCATCGTGCGCGGGCCACTGCGCGGCGATCACGTCGGCCAGCGCGTCTGCGGTGGCGAACTTGCCGCCCAGGGTGCCGTCGGTGCCCACGAAGTCGGTGTCGCAGAAGCGGCAGACGGCGCTGGCGCGGTCTTCCTCGCGGCCGCTCCAGAGGTTGCAGCCCGCGAAGCGGCAGAACACGGCGGGCGTGCCGGCCTGGCCGCCCTCGCCCTGCAGGGTGTAGAAGATTTCCTTGACGCTGTAGGTCATGCCAGGGCCTCCACGGCGGCGGGCGCCAGCTCGGCCAGCACCTGCAGCAAGCGGTCCACGTCGGCCTCGGTGTGCGCGGCTGACAGGGCGATGCGCAGGCGCGCCGTGCCCTCGGGCACGGTGGGTGGGCGGATGGCGGGCACCCACAGGCCGCGCTGGCGCAGGCCTTCCATGGGCGGCCAGGGCCTCGTCGTTGGC
>NZ_BAAJYR010000369.1:0-3424 GCF_057546605.1 Acidovorax sp. KPB24-03
CCAGACCAACATCCTGGCGCTGAATGCCGCCGTCGAGGCCGCACGGGCCGGCGAGCAGGGCCGCGGCTTCGCGGTGGTGGCCAGCGAGGTGCGCAGCCTGGCCGGCCGCTCGGCCGACGCGGCCAAGGAGATCAAGGCCCTCATCGGCAACTCGGTCGAGAAGGTGGCGGCCGGCTCCCGCCTGGTGCAGGACGCGGGCACGACCATGGAAGAGATCGTGAGCAGCGTGCAGCGCGTGAGCGACATCATCGGGGAGATCACCGCTGCCACCTCCGAGCAGTCGGACGGCATCCGCCAGGTGAACACCGCCGTCAACCAGCTCGACCAGATGACCCAGCAGAACGCGGCCCTGGTGGAGGAATCCGCAGCCGCCGCGGAAAGCCTGAACGACCAGGCCAGCCGCTTGGCGGCGACGGTGGCGCGGTTCCGGCTCAATGCGATGGGCAGCGCGGGACTGGCACGGGGGGCGCTTGCTGCGGCCTCGGGGTCGGGAGCGCCGCGCCTTCAATGAGAGAGCGCGGGTGCAGGCCGGGTGACAACCCGCTTGCCGAAACCGCACGCCATCGAGGCGCCGGGCCTATGGCCTGGCCAGCGTTTTCAGCAGCTGCTCTTCCATGGCGTCCACTGCCGCCGAGTGCCTGGATGCCTTGCTGCGCAGCGCGGCCACTTCCATGGAAATCAAGGGGGGCAGTTCGAATCCCGCGGGCAGGCTCTGCAATACCTGGAGATGGGCAGGCACGCTGCAGTGGGTAAAAACCGCGACGGCAAGGCCGCTTTCCACCGCGGCCAGTTGTCCTGCTAGGCTCGAGCTGTGGTACACGACCCGGTAGGCCCGGCGATGGGCCGCGAGGCTGGACAGCGCCGCGGTCCTGGCCATGCTGCCTTCCTCGTAGACGGCAATGGGCAGCGGGGTCTTGCGCCACACCTCATGCTGCGCAGCGCCGGCCCAGACCAAGGGCTCCTGAAAGAGAAGCCGGCCCCGTTTCGGCTTGTCGCGGGACACGAGCGCCAGGTCCAACTCACCCCGTACCACCTTGGGGATGAGCGAAGTGGATTGCTCGCAGGTCAACTCGATCTCCACCCCCAGGTAGCGGCCCGCAAAGCTGCGCAACACCGGTGTCAGGTAGGTCGATGCATAGTCATCGGGAACGCCGAGCCGCACGCGCCCGGACAGGTCCGGCCCGAAAAGCGCCGTCTGCGCCTCCGTCTGAAGGGCCAGCATGCGGCGCGCATAGCCCAGCAGCTCGGCGCCCGCTGGCGTCAGTTGCAGGTGGTGCGGCCCGCGCAGCAGCACCGGCCGTTCCAAGGCGGCCTCCAGTTTCTTGATCTGCATGCTCACGGCCGCCTGGGAGCGGTGAACCAGGGGTGCTGCCGCCGAAAGCGAGCCCGCATCCACGACCGCCACAAAGGCGCGCAGCCAGTCGATTTGCAGATCGGGGTAGGTCATTGAATGCGCTCGATCCTCTTTGAATTCGATTGTCGAATACTAAGCGATTGAACTATTTGCTTTACGGCAGCCCGCTGCGGCATGAGCATCGGGACATGGACCACAAGCCTTCCGCCACGTTTCAACCATCGCTCCCCCCCGAGGTGGGCGCTTGTGCCAAGCGGGAAGCGCAGGGCCAATGGCTGATGATCGCGGGCGGCCTGCTGCTGGGCACCGTCGGCGTGTTCGTCGAAGAGGCAAATCAACACCCTCTGGTGACCGTGCTGTTTCGCTGCGCATTCGGAGCGCTGGCGTTGCTGGCATGGGGCATGGCAACCGGCCGAACCCGAGAGCTTCCCCTGCGCGGTCGCAGCGGGTGGATCGTCTGCGCGACGGGCTGCCTGATGGTCGTGAACTGGGCGCTGTTCTTTGCCGCCATACCGCGCACGTCGATTGCCGTCGCGACGGTGGTCTTCCACATTCAGCCGGTGTGGATCATGGTGTTCGGTGCGCTGGTGCTCCGCGAGCATGTCACTGCGGCGCAGAAAGCGGCAACCGCCGTGGCATTGGGCGGTCTGGTCTTGACGACCGGCCTGTGGGGCAGTGGCTCCGTGGCCGGCGCATCGGGGGTGGACTATCTCACGGGTTTGCTGATGTGCCTGGGCGGATCGCTCAGCTATGCGGGCGTGACGATCATCGCCAAGACAGAGAAGGTCGTCACCCCGTTCGCGCTGGCGTGGTGGCAGTGCGCGGTGGGAACGCTGGTGCTGCTATGGGTTCCATGGGCACATGGTTGGCCCTCGGACGCCGCCGCATGGGCCTGGCTGGCCGGACTGGGCGTGCTGCATACCGGTCTGGCCTATGCCATTTTGTTCACGGCAATGGCCTGCCTGACTCTGGGCAGGGTCGCTGTGCTGCAGTATGTCTATCCATTGACGGCAGTGCTGCTGGATTGGGCGGTCTATGGCCGGATGCTGAGCGCGACCCAACTGGCAGGCGTCGGCCTGATGGCTCTGGCGCTCTTCGTCATCAAGACCCGATAGCCCGGTCACGCGACTTGGAGTGGAAGGCGCGCCCGCATGCCGCGCCAAGAGTCCTCTCGCGAAAGATGTTTTGGCGGCCGGCTTCTGCCGACACGCCCGTCAGAGGCCATTCGCCAGGCTTTGCAGATGGAGGCACCCGGCAGCTTCTGCGAACCTGCAGGGTTGCAGTGGCACGGGCACCGCCCTGCCCGGCTCACGGCTGCCCGTCGAACGACTCCACACTGTCTGGCAGGCCCACCCAATCGTGACGACGCCGTGTCCAGATCTGGCGCTGCGGGGTGCCCAGCTCTTGCCGTTGCTTCAAAGTGCCGATCCGCAACGAGTAGGACTGCGGATTCTCGAGCGCACAGGCATACAGCGAACTCCCGCAGACTTCGCAAAACGCGAGCAGGCGCTGGTTGCCGCTGGCGGCTGTCTTGGTGTAGGTGCGGGGCTGCCCCTTGATCAGCCGGAACCCGTCTGCCGGCGCGGCGATGTTTGCCCGGAAGGCGGAGCCGGATTGGGCTTGGCAGTCCGCGCAGTGGCAGACCGTCGTGGTGCCAGGCTGTACCTGCGCTTCGTATTCGATGGCGCCGCAGTAGCAGCTTCCTTCAACCTTCATCGTTGGCTCCTTTGGCCTTGGTGTCGGATTGCCACTTCACTCCTGCGGCAGATGGCACACCGCTTCCACGTTGTGACCATCCGGCCCGATGACGAAAGCGGCGTAATAGTGCGGGTGGTAGTGCAGGCGCAGTCCGGGAGGGCCATTGTCCTGCCCCCCGGCTTCGATCGCCGCACGATGGAACGCGTCCACCTGGCGCCGGCTTTCCGCCGTGAACGCCAGGTGCAGCGGGCTCGGCCGGTCTTCGGCATCGTAGATCCAGAGCGAGGGTTTGCCGTTCTTGCCCAGGCCTGCCCCGTGCGGCCCCTTCATGGCGACGGCGATCCCCAGGGGCGCCAGTGCGCGCAGGAAAAA
>NZ_BAAJYR010000370.1:0-3423 GCF_057546605.1 Acidovorax sp. KPB24-03
TTGAGCGCCAGGATGTTGGTCTGGAACGCGATGCCGTCCACCACGCCGATGATGTCGGCGATGCGCTGGGAGGCGGCGTCGATGCTCTTCATCGTCTCCACCATCACCTCCACCGCGTCGCCGCTGCGCTGCGCCACCGTGGACGCATCCGCCGCCAGCTGGCTGGCCTTCTGGGCGCCGTCGGCGTTCTGGCGCACGGTGGAGCTCAACTCCTCCATGGACGCGGCGGTTTCTTCCAGGGCCGAGGCCTGCTGTTCGGTGCGGGCCGACAGGTCCTGGTTGCCCTGCTCGATCTGCGAGCTGGCCGCGGCCACGCCTTCGGCGCTGCCGTGGACGGCACCGACCACGCTCGCCAGGCTGGCGCGCATGTCGCTCAGGGCCTGCATCAGCTGTGCGGACTCGTCCTTGCCGTGCACGGCGATGTCCATCGTCAGGTCGCCGGCGGCCACGCCCCGCGCCACTTCGACGGCCGAGGCCAGCGGCCGCGTGATGTGCCGCGTGATCCACCAGGCCAGCACCGAAGCGATCGCCACCGCAGCGATCAGCAGGGCCAGCAGCGTGGTCTGCGCACGGTGGAACGTGGCCACCGCATCGTCGTGCGCGGCGTCGCCGCCTCGGCGGTTCACGCGGGCCAGCTCGCCCAGCGTGGACGCCATGGCATCGAAGCCCTTCTCCGAATCGGTGAAGAAGATCCGCAGCGTTTCATCGTGCGCCTGCAGTGGCTGGTCCAGCATGCGGCGCTGCACCGCGAGGTACTGGTCGCGCTGGGCTTGGTAGGCCTCGTAGCCCTTGCGCTCTTCGCCCGGATTGACCAGCGGCGCATATACGGCCTCGGCCTCCGCCAGTTGCTGGCGTCGCACCTTGAGCTCTTCCTTGAGCTTGTTCAGGTTGCTCTGGTCGGTCGGCAGGAAGGCCTCGCTCTCGGTGCGCCGCAGGCGGTTGGCGGCGATGCGCACGTTGCCGATGGCCTCGATGCTGGGCAGCCAGTTCGTGGCCAGGTCTTCGGCGCTGGCGTTGATGCGCAGCATCTGGCCCCAGGCCATCCAGGCCAGGGCGACGGTGATCAGCGTGGTGATGCTGAAAGCGAGCGCCAGTTTGGCGCCAATGCGGAGGTTGTGCAGGTTCATGATAAGTACCATCTATTGCGTTTGGTATCTTGATTAACTTTTAGATACCTTAGAAGAGGCTTAAATCGGAATCCGCAGCGCGAAAAATGGCAAAAATGCGATGTCATTTGTATCATTTTTGCAGCTTTTAACCTGACAGCCCGTCACCTTCCGCATACGCTTCCAGTCCGATCGCCACCACCGTGGCGACCTCGTCGCCCACCTCCATGCGGAATTCCGCCTCCGCCTGCGCCACCGCGTCGCGGAACGCCTGCAGCCACGCCAGACCCGCGGCAGTGAAGCAGACGCGGCGCGCCCGGGCATCGCGCGGGTCGGGTTCCCGCACCACCAGGCCCCAGGCGACGCACTGGTCCACCAGATCGGCCATCGACTGCTTCGTCATGCCGGCCCGCTGCGCCAGATCGGTCAGCCGGTCGCCATCGAGCGAAAGGTGGCGCGTGATGTGGACGTGCGCCGCACTCACCTGATCGCGCGCGGCGAGGTTGGAAAGCGCCAGCGGCACTTCCACGTTGTGGGCCATGAGTTCGAGCACCCGCGCATCGAACCGGCGCATGGCATGCCCGAGCAGGCGGCCCAGGTGGGTCTGGCGCCAGCCATCGTCGAGGGGGGGAGAGGGTGGGGTTTCGGCCATGGCACATTGTCAGGGAAACTGACTTAAAACCCCGTTTACGCGCTGAGACAGCTCGCATAAACTACTGTTCAAGCATCCAGCCTGTGACTACCCACAGCCGGACAGAGACACCCCAACCCATTGTTTTTCAAGGACTTTCCATGGACTTCGCCGTCAAGGGGACCCACCCCGCCCAGCCCGTCAACACCGAAAAGGCCAAGGCCCTCCAGGCCGCGCTGGCCCAGATCGAGAAGCAGTTCGGCAAGGGCACGATCATGCGCCTGGGCGAAGGCGAGGTGATCGAGGACATCCAGGTCGTCTCCACCGGCTCGCTGGGCCTGGATATCGCGCTGGGCGTGGGCGGCCTGCCCCGCGGCCGAGTGGTCGAGATCTACGGCCCGGAATCGTCCGGCAAGACCACGCTCACGCTGCAGGTGATCGCCGAGATGCAAAAGCAGGGCGGCCAGTGCGCCTTCGTCGATGCCGAGCACGCGCTCGACGTGCAATACGCCCAGAAGCTCGGCGTCCAGCTGTCCGATCTGCTGATCAGCCAGCCCGACACCGGCGAGCAGGCCCTGGAGATCGTGGACAGCCTCGTGCGTTCGGGCGCCGTGGACCTGATCGTGATCGACTCGGTCGCCGCGCTCACCCCCAAGGCCGAAATCGAAGGCGAAATGGGCGACGCGCTGCCCGGCCTGCAGGCCCGCCTGATGAGCCAGGCGCTGCGCAAGCTCACCGCCACCATCAAGAAGACCAACTGCATGGTCATCTTCATCAACCAGATCCGCATGAAGATCGGCGTGATGTTCGGCAGCCCTGAAACCACCACGGGCGGCAACGCGCTCAAGTTCTACGCCTCGGTGCGTTTGGACATCCGCCGCACCGGCACGATCAAGAAGGGCGACGAGGCCGTGGGCAACGAGACCAAGGTCAAGGTCGTGAAGAACAAGGTCAGCCCGCCGTTCAAGACGGCCGAGTTCGACATCCTGTTCGGCGAGGGCATCAGCCGCGAGGGCGAGATCATCGACATGGGCGTGAACGCGAAGATCATCGAAAAGAGCGGCGCCTGGTACGCCTACAACGGCGAGAAGATCGGCCAGGGCCGCGACAACTCGCGGGAGTTCCTGCGCGAGAACGCCGACCTCGCCCGCGAGATCGAGAACAAGGTGCGCGAGAGCCTGGGCATCGCCCTGCTGCCCGCCAGCCTCGAAGCCCCCGCCGCCGCCCCGGCCAAGGAAGCGGCCGAGAAGTAAGCCTTGGCCGATTGCAGGCCATGCCCGGCTCCAGCGCTTGATTGACAGGCGCTGGATGCTTCCACTTTCATAGCACCATGGGATTTGCGACGCTTTCGCTCAAGGGCCGGGCGCTGCGCCTGCTGGCACAGCGCGAACACTCCCGCGCCGAACTGGCCACCAAGCTGGCCCGCCACGTGCAGGAGGGCGACGACCTGAACGCCGTGCTCGACGACCTGCAGGCCAAGGATTTCATCAGCGCGCAGCGCGTGGCCGATTCGGTGGTGAACCGCCGCGCCGCCCGCCTGGGCACGCAGCGCCTGGTGCAGGAGCTGCGTGGCAAGGGACTGGACGACGCCCTGGTGCGCGCCACTGCGGAGCGCCTACACGCCACCGAGCTGGAGCGCGCGCAGGCCGTGTGGCGCCAGCGCTTCGGCGCCCCGGGCGAGACGCC
>NZ_BAAJYR010000371.1:0-3397 GCF_057546605.1 Acidovorax sp. KPB24-03
ACTCGTCGCCGCCCAGGCGGCACAGCATGTCACTCTGGCGCAGGCACCCCTGCAGGCGCTTGGCCACGATCTGCAGCACGCGGTCACCGAACAGATGCCCCAGGGAGTCGTTGATGATCTTGAACCGGTCCAGGTCCACGAACAGGATGGCGAAGCTGCCGGCGTCCGGCCGTGGGCCCTGCTCAATCGCGTCGATGGCTTCGCCCACGCGGCGCGACAGGCGCAGCCGGTTGGGCAGGCCGGTGAGCACATCGCTGTACGCCAGCTCCTCGATGCGCGTGCGCGCCGCATGCTGCTGCGTGAGGTCGCGCATGAAGCCGATGCTCTGCAGCGCATTGCCCGTCTCGCTGCGCAGCACCACCCACGACAGGTGCACCGCGCAGGCCCGTCGCGCGGCCCCGTTCGCGCCGCCCTCGGGCAGGCGCAGCTCGCCCTCCCAGAAGCCGTCGCGGTCCCACGCCGCCAGGACGTGCTCCATCCAGCCGGGCTGCGCGCCCTCGGCTCCGAAGAGCGAAACCGCGGGCACGCCCTGCAAGGCGACCGCGGGCGCGCCGATCAGCCGCTCGCAGCTCGGGTTCATGCGCACGATCTGGTGCCGGTCATCGGCGATGAAGATGGCATCCAGGCTGGAGTCGAACACCCGCGCGGCGAGCCGCAGGCTGGCCTGCGCCTCGGCGTTCAGCGTCACGTCGCGGAACGAGAACACCCGGCCCACGGGGCGGCCCTGGCTCAGCTGCGGCACTGAGCGGCGCTCGATGATGGTGCCGTTGCGCAGGTGCAGGATGTCCGTGGTCTCGCGCCCCGGCTCCAGCGCGATGGACGACAGCCGCGCCCGGTAGGCATCGGCATCGGCCACCTGCTGCTGCATGTGGGCCACCACTGCAGCATCATTGCGCTGCACCAGCAGGTCCTCGGGCATGCCCCACAGCTGCGCCAGCCGCTGGTTGAAGGCCCGCATGCGCCCGGCCATGTCGTACACCAGCATGCCGTCGGCGGCGGAGTCGAGCGTGGCGCGCAGTTCAGACAGTAGGATTTCCAGCTCGCGCTCGGTCGAGGCCTGCTCGCGGCGATCGATCATGGTCACCAGCAGCAGCGCCTCGCCCTCGGGCGAATCCACGCGCGACACGCGCCGGTCCACCGGAATGAACTGGCCATCGCCCCCGAGCAGGCCGGAGTGCGACTGGATGCCGCGCATCAGCGCATCCCGCCCCTGCGCCCAGAAGTACAGGTCTTCCGGCGTGCAGGCCAGGAGTTCGACGGCGTCCGCGCCTTCCATGGTTTCGGGCGAGCGCCCGAGCAGCGCGGCCGCGCTCTGATTGGCGAAGCGCACCGTGAGCCCCTCGGGCTCGACCAGCCACACGGCCTCCAGCAACCCGTCGAACACGGCGCGCCACACGCTGCCTTGCGGGCCGCGGATCACGCCGGGGCCCCGGTCGGCGCTGCGTCGACGGCCCGTTCGAAGTAGTAGCAGATCCTCTTTCGGGGCGACAGATAGTCGAGCGCATCGCGCGGCAGCTGCGCGGGCCGCAGGCTGCGGCGGATGCCCAGCGCCGGCTGGTCTTCCAGATCGATCACCAGGGCATCGTCCTTGGAGACGCCGGACTCGTGCACGATCACCTTGGGCCGCAGCGGGCGGGCCGAATTCACGGCTGTCACGATGGCGTAGCGGTCGTCCACGAGCTGCACGATCGAGCCCGGCGGGTACACGCCCATCATGCGGATGAAGGCCCGCAGGACCACGGCGTCGAACCGTTGCTTGTGCTGCGCGAAGATCACCGACAGCGCCTCGTGCGGAGTCAGCGCGTTGGCGCCCCGCAGCGGGTTGCACAGCCGGTCGTAGTAGTTGACCAGGGCCAGCACCTGCCCTCCACGGGAGATGTCGGCCCCTTTGAGCTGGAGCGGAAAGCCCGTGCCATCGGCCATTTCATGGTGATGCGCGATGGCTTCGATGACGGCGGCGCCCAGGCCCATGCGTTCTGCCAGCACCACCGATTCGCCGACATGCGCCTCGTACAGGGCCTGGTCGGCCGGACCCAGCGCGGAATGCGGCTGGGCCACATGGGGCGGCAGCGTGATCTTGCCCAGGTCGTGCAGCAGCGCGGCCGCGCCCAGGGGCTGCAAGTCGTCGCCCAGCAGGCCCAGGGCCTTGCCCAGCAGCAGCGAAAGCACCATCACGTTGACCGAATGCAGCGCCGCGCGCGTGCCGACGCGCTCGGAGAGCAGGCGGATGGCGGAGTCGCCCTGGTCGAGCAGCTCATCCACGCAGGTGGACACCAGCGCGTTGGTGGAAGCACGCGCCTCCGAGGGGTCTTGCTCGGCGCTGGTGGCCAGGCGCTCATACACCCGCGTGGCACGGGCGAAGCGCTCGTCGCAGGCAGCCAGGGAACGGCTCTGCGCCTTGATGCGCTCGCGGAACTCCGCCATGGAGGCCTGGGCGATCGAAGGCCCTGTCTCCACCGGTGCCCGGGCGGCTTCGGTCACGGGATCGGGCGCGGAAGGGTGGCCGGGCGGCAGCAGGCCCTGCACCGATGGATCGCTTTTGGAAGGAATCCACCGCACCTGGGACAGGCCCAGGGCGGCCAGAGTACTGATCTGCTCCGGCGAGGCGATGCGGAAACTGCTGACCGGAAAAGGGTGGTTCATCCAGCCCAGATCGAGCTGGATGTACATGCCTACACGCAGCCGGCCGACATCGATGAGGAGGGGATTAGTCACTTTCGGGGGGCACCGGAGGGCGCCACGGGGACGCCGGGGTATTGGTAACCATTATCACCAGTTAATACACCCCCGAATCAAATGTCAAAAACTTCACGGACTACGGTCACGATAGGCTTTGTCAACCCCCTGCGCGCAGGGATTGGCTACAGGCACCAGGGCTCGGCCTGGCGGTGGAAAACGTCCATCCACAGCCCCCAGGCGGCAATGCCGAACAGCAGCAGGCCGGACAACCGCACGCCCCACCCGCCCCGCGCGTCCCCCGCGGCACCGCCGCCCCGCAGCCGTTGCCAAAGCCACTGGCCTGCCACCAGCCAGGCCGCGCCACCCACGCCGAAGCACACCAGGCCAGCGCGCCGCGCCAGGGTTTCCGGTCAACGCCGCGAGCAGCAGCGCGGAGTACAGCAGGCCGCAGGGCATGCAGGCCCAGGCCAGGCCCGTGGAGAACAGGCCGCCGGGCGAGCGCACCCAGGGGGCGACCCGCTGCCACAGCACCCGGCCCGCATGGTCCACCCAGGCCGGCTGCCGCGCCTGGAACACCAGCAGTACGGCCCAGGCGAGCACGGCGACGTGCAGCAGCGTCCAGGCCGGCCGCAGCGCAGCCGCGTGCTGGGTCAGCCAGGCCAGGCGGTCCATGGCCCAGGCCGCCATCGCGCCCGCCAGGGCGTACCCGGCCAGCCGG
>NZ_BAAJYR010000372.1:0-3392 GCF_057546605.1 Acidovorax sp. KPB24-03
ACCTTCGCGCAGATGAACGACAGCCAGGCCTTCATGGGCAACCTCGGTGTGGGCGCGGGCGCCGACATCTTGATCGAGGGGATTGCTATCAAAAAAGTAGCAATCAGGGCAATCAGTACTAGGGCATCAGGGCGATTTGACTCAAAAAATCGAACTGAGGCAGCAACGATGGGCGCTTTGACGCATTCAGGCGTTAGGCAGGGATATCGGGCCGTGGCAAACCACGCATTGGATTCAAGGAGCGCGGCATGACATTCGGCCCAACCGATATTGTGAAACTGGTCCTTTGGATCATTTTTTGGGGCATTCGTTTTTCTGCCTCTTGCTGGCGCTCGTTTTAAATAAAACGCCGAAGGCCCGCATTAAAGGTGCGTTGTTGGTCGTTGCCGTATTCGTCGGCGGACTGATGTGGGGATATCACTCGCTGGTCACCGAACCGAAGCGCATCGCTGAGGAGGAGGCAAAGAAGAGGGGCGACCCATCTCAGCAAGAGCGTAAAGAGAAGTATGCCAGAGCCAAGGCTCTATTTGAGCAGAGGTGTAAAAGAGCGGGAGAGAGAATTTATAAAACTGCAGATAACGTCGAGGGAGTCTATTTGCTGAAAGTTAGGCCGAAATATCAAGATCAGTTTGGCTATGACCCAATGTATGCGGGAGCGGCATTGATTGGAAAGAGTGGCGATGAAGGATATATCGCATCTTTTCTGAGATATGAAAGAGAGAGTGATGCCGGCGCTCAACGAAGTCAGCAACTTTCAGATAAGCCAACTTCTATATCTGGTTATCGTTTTGTAGATGCTATTGATGCATCTGACGGTAAGCGATACAGATATCAGAAATTATATGGTCCTGATAATCTCCCTTCAGCAGATCTTTTGCCTACTCCTGCAATGATTAAAGCGCCTGCTGCAGATTATTTTCCCCGCTACGCTGTCACCTATGAGGACTTGGTTGATGTTGAGGATAGAAAAAATTGGATTGCAGGTACGGTAATTAAAGTGTTGGATATGACAACCAATGAGGTGATGGCGGAGCAAGAGCGCTATTTGTTTGACACGGGCTTGGGGAGTACCTCAGGCAATAGAAATCCGTGGGGGTGGGCTGCATCCTATGTCCCCGGGTGTTCCTCTGATCCCCGTTTCCAGGGCGAAACTCGTTTTTTTGTCGATCGAGTTTTGAAGCCAAAGCAAGGAAATTAAAATGGCCAACGATATCAAGACCTATTTGAAATACACAAATCTGCAAATGGCGGCCGAATCGTTATTCGGAATTCAACCAACTGATAAGGCCGGGAAAGATAGTATTGCGATGGATGAAGCCAGTCTGATAATTGGCAATAACCGTTCCAGCAAATTTACAGCCCAAGAAGCCAAGAATGTCGCCGAGACCTGGACCGTCGCACAACACATCAGCAACACCGCCACCGGCTTCTCCGGAACCCTGTTCCGGGCGATCAAGAGCGACGATGCCCAAGGCATCAAGGTCGGCGACCTCGTCCTGTCCTTCCGCTCCACCGAATTCCTGGACGACAGCGCGCGCGACAACCAAGCCACCAACAGCATGGAGATCAAGCCGTTTGGTTGGGCGTTCGGGCAGATCGCGGACATGGAGAGCTGGTACGCCAGCCTCAAGGCGGGCGGCTTGATCCCGCAGGGGCAGCAGATCGCGGTTACCGGCTACAGCCTGGGCGGCCACCTGGCCACCGCCTTCAACCTCTTGCGCGTGGAAGACGGCACCCTGAACACCGCCGTCAAGGAAACCTACACCTTCAATGGCGCAGGCGTGGGCCAGCTCAAAGCGGGCAACACGCTCGCCTCCGTGATGTCGGACTTCAACGCGCTGCGCACCGGAGGCAGTGCCGCCCGGTTCACGGATGCGGTGGCACTGGAGCAATACAACACCCTTCGCACCCAGATCAACGGGAGTGCCACCATTGCGCAACTCGATGCGGCCTACAGCAAGATCAACGGGCTCATCACCTATCAGGCCAATCCGGACACGGGCGTGCCCTACATGCCGCTCAGCCCGCGCAACGTGCAACTCAAGGTGCTGCTGGACGCCGTGGACCGTGCCGGGATCATCGCCAAGGAGGCGATTCGGGTGACGACGCTGAGTGCAGGCGGGGAGGACGGCGGGGCATCGCCCAACAACATCACCTCGGACAAGATCGAGGCCACCCGGTTGGACTACCAGTTGGCCGTGCTGTTCACCCAACAAAAAACGGAGCCGTCCGCAGGCGTCATCGGTGGAGGATTGCAGGCGTACGAAGGGCGCAAACCGGGGCCCTTCCTCATACCCAACTTCCACGACGTATATGGGGACACCCGGCCATCGGCGGTGTCCAATTCGCAGTTGCACTACGGCACCGCCACCCCGGTGTTCATCGAAGACCAGCCCCTGCTGCGGGGCGTGGTGGTGGGCGAAGCCATCAATGCCACCCGGAATGCAGCGGGCGACATTAAGCTGCTGGTGCCCGAATTCAGCCAGAACGACTTCGGCGACACGCACAGCCTGGTGCTCGTGCAGGACTCGCTCAACGTGCAAAAGACGCTGGCCCAACTGGACCCCAGCCTCACGCTGGAGAAAGCGTCTGCCATCCTTCGCGCCGCGTCCGACAAAAAGTCGGACTGGCGAAGCGGCACGCAAGGCAAGGCCGAGGGCGACGTGCTGGAGAACGTGGTCAACGCGCTGGCCGACATGCTCGGGCTGAACTGGCAAGGCGCCACGCGCCTCAAAGGGAGCCTGGAGGGCAACACCTGGGCCAGCTTGACCGATGGCAAGGACGGCACCAGTGGACGCAACACCTTCTACGCCCGGCTCAAGGACGTGACCGACAGCGAGGCCTACAAAGCCTTGGTGGGCAAGGCGAGCATCGCCCCCTCCAAGTCGCTGGGCGGGGCCAAGACCGAATTCCCGGCGTTCCTTGCGTTGCACACCCTGAGTCCGTTGGCGATCCAGACCACGGATGCCAAGGCCATCGCCCAACTGAAGCTCGCCAACAAGGCGTTGGCAGACCGATGGGATGCCGATACGAAGCTGACCGACGCGCAACGTGAGCAGGGCTTGGCCAATTTCTCTGCCGCTTGGTACTCGGACCGCTTCCGGCTGCTGCTGGCCAAGGTCGATGCCAACACCGCCAACGTGGACAAGCCCCAGGCCGTCACCCCCAAAGGCGTGGCCATCGAATACCACTACTTCGACACCGATGCCTCCACGCAGGACAAGACACTGACCGTCAAGCCTTACACCGGCCCCATTGGCGCACCGGTGGCCTACGTGCGGTTCGGCAACGACCAGGCCAATGCGCTCAACGGAGCAGGCCAGGACGACCACCTGTACGGAGGCGCCGGCAACGACACCCTCACAGGCCTTGGCGGTGCCGACTACCTGGAA
>NZ_BAAJYR010000373.1:0-3390 GCF_057546605.1 Acidovorax sp. KPB24-03
CGAGCCTTTCGGTGTACCAAAAATAAAAGCAATTTCTAGCCGAATCGTTGCCACGCCGGCATTTTTGATTGCCTGTATTGCTATTGATTCTGTAGCGTTTGGGGCGTCAGGCTTTCGGTGATGGCCCGGATCACCGCCGCCGGCTGCTCGTGCACGATCCAGTGCGAGGCGCCCGGCACCTCGGTGCGGGTGAGCGAAGGCACCCATTGCGCGAGCCCCTGCAGCAGCCCGGGCAGCAGGGCCGGGTCGTCCAGGCCCCAGACCACGCGGGTGGGCACGTTCACGGTGAGCATCGAATCCGGCAGGGTGAGCGCGCCGGCGGCGGGATCGCCCTCGCGCGGCGGGCGCAGCGGGCTGGCGCGGTAGTAGTCGCACGGGCCCGTCAGGCCGGCGCCCCAGGTGGCGCGGTACTGGTCGCGCACCTCGGGGGTGAGCCACGCGGGCGCGTGCCGTCGGCCCGGTCGAAAAAAGCCGAACAGGCGCTGGAAGTCGTCGGCCGCAAGCAGCGCCTCGGCGTCCGGCCGGCAGAGAAAGTGCATGTACTGGCTGGCCGCCTGCTGGGCCGGATTGTTCTGCAGCTCGCGCAGGAACGTGCCCGGGTGTGGCGAATTGACGATCACCAGCCGCTGCATCAACTCAGGCCGCTGGTTGGCCAGGTTCCAGGCCACTGCGCCGCCCCAGTCGTGCGCGATCAGCGCGGCCAGGGGCTGCGAGTCGCCGCATTCGGCCGCGATCAGGGCCGTGATGTCCTGCACCAGATGCTTGGCGCGGTAGGCGGCCACGTCCGGCGGGGCGCTCGACGGCGCGAAGCCGCGCAGCCAGGGCGCCACGCAGCGGTAGCCGCCGTGGGCCGGGTCGGCGAAGTGCTCCAGCAGCGCATCCCAGATGAAGGCGCCTTCGGGAAACCCGTGCAGGAACAGCAGCACCGGGCGGCCGCGCTCGCCGCGGGTGCGGCAGTGCAGCGTGGTGCCGTGGGGCAGGGCGTGCGCAATGGTGTCGATCATGGTGCTCTGCCTTGGATCGCAGCCCGCGCATGACCTGTCTGCGCGGGCGCCTAGTTGTCTTCCGAATCCTCGTCCAGGGGCGCCTCTTCGGTGCCGTCCTGCGCCTCGGGCGACGGGCCGGCCACCGGGTGGGACCACTGCCACAGCAGTTGCGCCACCTCGTCCACCCCTTGCTTCTTGAGGGCCGAGAACATCTTGACCTCGCCGCCGCCGGCCTGCAGTCGCGTGATGGACAGCACCTTTGCCTGCTCGGCGCGGGTGAGCTTGTCGGCCTTGGTGAGCAGCACCAGGAATTTCAGGCCCGATTCGACGCGCGGGCGCACGGCCTCCAGCAGCGCCTCGTCCAGCTCGGTCAGGCCCAGACGCGGGTCGCACAGCAGCACGATGCCGGTCAGGCTCTGGCGGGTGACCAGGTAGCTCAGCATCACCTGCTGCCAGCGGATCTTGTCCGAGCGCGACACGGCGGCGTAGCCGTAGCCGGGCAGGTCGGCCAGCACGGCGTCGGTCACGCCCTGCTTGCCCAGCGAGAACAGGTTGATGTGCTGCGTGCGACCGGGCTTCTTGGAGGCGAAGGCCAGCTGCTTTTGCTGCGTGAGCGTGTTGATGCAGGTGGACTTGCCGGCATTGGAGCGGCCGACGAAGGCGATCTCGGGCACATCGATGGGGGGCAGGTGGTGCAGTTGCGCCGCCGTCGTCAGGAACCGCGTGGTGTGCATCCACCCCATGGCGACTTTGGCGTCCGGTGCGGGCGGGAGGGAGCCAGCAACTGGCGCATGTGATGTAGTCGTCATAACGGGGGTTACCAAGGATAGAGGGCCAGGGGGTCGCATTGTAGAATCGCGCCGTTTTGCGCCCATAACACAAGAACCCTCGATATGAAGAAATTGCTTGCTCCCATGCTGATGGCTGCCGTGCTGGCAGTTGCTGCTTTCCCGGCTTTTTCTCAGGGGGCCGCCCCCGCTGCCGCGGCGCAAAAACCCGCCAAGCCGGATCTGGCCAAGGGTGAGGCCACCTTCACGGCCGTGTGCGTGGCCTGCCACGCGGCCGATGGCAACTCCGCCATCGCCATCAACCCCAAGCTGGCCCAGCAGCACCCCGAATACCTCGTCAAGCAGTTGCAGGAGTTCAAGTCCGGCAAGCGCAACAACCCCGTCATGAAGGGCTTCGCCTCGGCCCTGTCCGATGACGACATGCGCAACATCGCCTGGTGGGTGGCGTCCAAGCAGGCCAAGCCCGGCTTCGCCAAGGACAAGGAACTCGTCGCCCTGGGCGAGCGCATCTACCGCGGCGGCATCGCCGACCGCAACATTGCCGCCTGCGCCGGCTGCCACAGCCCCAACGGCGCGGGCATTCCGGTGCAGTACCCTCGCCTGTCGGGCCAGCACGCCGACTACACCGCCGCGCAGCTCGTCGCCTTCCGCGACGGCGTGCGCAGCAACAGCCTGCAGATGACGCAGGTCGCCGCCAAGCTCAACGACCGCGAGATCAAGGCCGTCGCCGACTACATCGCTGGCCTGCGTTGACCTGGGTCAATCCCCCGGGCCGGCCACCGTGCCGCGCCCCTGAACCAACCGCCGATAATCACACCCAAGACGGGCGGGTCCTTCTGAACGGATGGCCCGCCCTTTTGTCTTTCGTCCATGTCTGAAACCACCCACGGCATCCGCATCCACACCCGCTCGCAGGCCATGCGCGCGGCGGTGGAACTGCTGTCGTCCATGCGCTTCGCGATCTCGCTGCTGACGGTGATCTGCATCGCCTCGGTGATCGGCACGGTGCTCAAGCAGCACGAACCCGCCGCCAACTACGTGAACCAGTTCGGGCCGTTCTGGGCCGAGCTGTTCATGGCGCTCAAGCTCAACGCGGTGTACAGCGCGTGGTGGTTCCTGCTGATCCTGGCGTTCCTGGTGGCGAGCACCTCGCTGTGCATCGCGCGCAACGGCCCGCGCTACCTGGCCGACGTGCGCAACTACAAGGAAAACGTGCGGGAGCAGAGCCTGGAGGCCTTCGGGCTGCGGGCCAAAGGGCCGCTGCCCGGCGAAACCCCCGAGGCCGCCGCGCGCCGCATCGGCGACATGCTGGCCGGCGGCGGCTGGAAGGTGCGGCTGCAGCAGCGCACCACGCCGGCCGGGCCCGGAACGGGCTGGATGGTGGCGGCCAAGGCGGGTGCGGCCAACAAGATCGGCTACATCGCGGCGCACAGCGCCATCGTGCTGGTGTGCGTGGGCGGCCTGCTGGACGGCGACCTGGTCGTGCGCGCGCAGATGTGGCTGGGCGGCAAGACGCCGTACAACGGCGGCGGATTGATCTCCGAGGTCCGGCCCGAGCACCGCCTGTCCGAGCGCAACCCGACCTTCCGCGGCAACCTGCTGGTGGCCGAGGGCAC
>NZ_BAAJYR010000374.1:0-3388 GCF_057546605.1 Acidovorax sp. KPB24-03
CAGCCTCACCGGCCTGCCCAACCGCCGCCTGCTGGCCGACCGGCTGGTGCTGGCGATCGCCCATGCGCAAAGGCACCGCGAACTGCTGGCCGTGTGCTACCTCGATCTCGACGGCTTCAAGCGCGTGAACGACCAGCACGGCCATGCCGCCGGCGATCAGTTGCTCATCGAGGTCGGCCGGCGCATCCAGTCGCATCTGCGCGCCGAGGACACGCTGGCGCGGCTGGGCGGCGACGAAATGGTGCTGCTGATCGGCGGGCTGCAGTCCCCCGACGACTGCGCCCCCCTGCTGGAACGGGTGCTGCAGGCCGTGCACCAGCCCGTGCCGCTGCCGCACGGCCAGGGCTTCGTCTCGGCCAGCATCGGCCTGAGCATCTACCCGCTGGACGGCGACAACCCAGACCTGCTGCTGCGCCAGGCCGACCACGCCATGTACGAGGCCAAGCAGAACGGCAAGAACCACTGCCGACGGTTCCAGGGCGCCGAACCCATGGTGCAGGCGCCGCTGTACGCCTCCGGCCGCTAGGTGCCAAGCGCCGGCGGCAGTGACGGCTCCCGCTCCTGCCCCTACGGAGCGCTGAAGAGGTGCTCCAGGTCCACCGGATGCATGGCCGATGCGATCACGGGCTGCCACTGGGGCAGCTCGTGGTTGGCGGACAGGTTGATCCGGTCCGCCCATCGGTCCTGGTAAGTGACGATCCGGGGATTGCCTGCCGCGGAGTAGGTCCCTGGCTGTGCCGACGCCACCCAGCCCGGGTGGTGCATGAGCATCGGCATGGACTGGATCGGGTCCAGCGACCGGGTGAACTGGCGCAGCGCGAAGGCCATGCCCCCTGCGGTCTTCGGGGCGACGTAGCGCTGCGCGACGGCCTCCATCCCCAGGCGCGGCGGGTTGAAGGCGTAGGTGCTGACCTTGCCACGCGCACCGTTGGCGTCCAGAAAATGCGCGATGTCGAAGCTGGCCAGCGTGGCCACCGCCGCCCCGAGGCTGTGTCCCACCACCGAGACCGACAGTGCCTTGCCGCTGTCCCGCGCCATGCCGGCATAGCGCATCAGCAGGCCGCCCAGATCCAGCCCGTTGGCACGCGGCGCCAGCGCTTCGGCATGCCACCGCTCCTGCCAACCGCTGCCCACCTGTCCCAGGTCAGGAAGGCCCGGGTCCAGCGGATTGGCATGGGGCCGGGGAATCTGCGACTTGAGGTCGCACATCAGATCGTCGCGGTCTTCCATGCGTGTGCCGGCAAACCCCAGCACGACCGCGAGCACCTGCGGGTGCTCCAGGTGGTCCCAGCACTTGGTGGCCGCGCTGGACTGATCGGCGGCGAAGCGCATGCCGCCCCGGCCGGTGATCTCGTCGAAATCCACGGTGTACGCCTGCCCCGCGAAATCCCGCATGCCCTCCAGCACCGCCCGCTGCAAGGCCTGCGTGGCCCTGGACGGCAGGCTGCGGGCGCCGCCGGCGTGCGGCAGATCGACCACCCAAAGGGCATCGGCGATATCGACCGAGGCCATGTCGATCACCGTTGGGGCCTCCAGACGGGCCCGCATCGGCCCGGAGCCGGTAGAGAGGCGCGGCGGCCGTTGAACAGCCAACCCGTGCAACGGCCCTGCCGTGCTGTGCCGCATCGGGATGCGTACCGGGGCACCGGGTGGAGGGCCTTGCGGAGTGGGCGCGCCCACCGAATGCGGCGGTGCCGTCGCTGGAAGTGGCTGTCGGAAAAATGCCGTGGTCATCGATCAGAGGTGCGCGGGTGATGCACGCGGGCGGGGTATGGGCGCAGACCCTGGCACCGGCGCATGGAATGGAGGAGGAAACCGAGCCCGGTATTCCACTGCGCCCGCCGCGGTCCGGAGCGACCGTGGGCGAACCGAGATGCCGCCCCGCGAACTGCGCAGCCCTCCCCGTCCCCGGTCCATATTCGCTCCGGTTCAGGCGGCAGTTGCCCCTTCAGCCTGCGCCAGCGCGTGATCGCGATAGGCCCGGCCGAAGCGATTGCCCAGGAAATCCCCCAGCGCGATCTGCTCCTGCCGGATGAACCCGGACTGCGGTAGCCGCCCCTGCACCACCAGGTCCAGTGCCGCGCAGATGCTGGCCGCCGTGGTCAGCTGGATGGCATTCAGCGCGTGCCCGCCCACCGTGGCGCCGACGATGCGTGCCGAGTACGCGTCCTGCACCAGCCGCCCGCCGCGCAGGCCCGATGCACTGGCGAAGACCACGATCACGTCCTGCTCGGTGGCCGGAATGGCGGCCTCGAAAATGTCCTTGAGCAGGTCACGCCGGTCGCGCAGGCGCAGGTCGTTCAGCAGCAGCTTCAGGATGGCGCAGTGCCCCGGATAGCGGATCGACTGGTAGTCCATGCGGCGGGCCCGGCCGGCCCAGGTTTCGGGCAGGGTGCCCAGCCCGCCCGAGGTATTGAAGGCCTCGTACTCCACCCCGTCGAGCGCGAAGGTCTCCAGTCCGTCCAGCGCCGCCACGGTGGTGGGCTGGCCGTCCACGATGGCTTCGCAGGGGTTGCAGTATTCGTTGATGAGCCCTTCGGTGCTCCACGTCAGGTTGTAGCGCAGCGCGCCCAGCGGGTAGCGCGGCAACGCGCCCACGCGCATGCGCAGGTCGTGCAGCGTGTCGAAGCGCTGCGCCAGATCGTTGCCCACCACGCCGATGAAGCCCGGTGCCAGCCCGCACTGCGGCATCAGCACGCTGCGGGCATCGTGCGCGAGGGTACGGATCGCCTGGGTGCTGCGCACGTCTTCGGTCAGGTCGAAGTAGTGCACCCCGTGGCGGGCGCACAGCGTGGCCACCGGCACGGCGCGGTGGAACGGCAACGCATTCAATACGGCGAACTGCCCGGCCACGGCCGCCTCCAGGGCGCCATCGTCCTGCAGCAGCACGGTGCCGACGCCCAGCGCCGCCACCCGGGCCAGCGCCTCGGGGTCCCGGTCGGCCACGATGATCTGGTATTCGCCCACCTCCTGCAGCAGCACGGCCATGGCAAAACCAATGTGGCCCGCGCCCAGGATGGCGATGCGATGGGTCGATGGGGTGGAAGGCATGGCGGTCTCCTCAAGGGGGTTGCAACGAAGGGATGGATGCAGCCATGCTAGGCGCCGATGCTGTCGATGTGTAGCGTGCAAAACGTCGTATTTGCTTCGTTCATTCGCCGAAACGACGAAAATGACTGACGCATTCGCAGCCCTGTTCCAAAGGACCCCGCCATGGCCACCGAAATGGACGACACCGATCGCCGCCTGCTCAGCCTGCTGCAAGCCAACGCGCGCGAAAGCACCGCGCTGCTCGCCCGCCGCCTGGGCCTGGCGCGCACCACCGTCGTCGCGCGCATCGCCCGGCTGGAGCGAGAGGGCGTCGTGGCCGGCTACGGCGTGCGGCTGG
>NZ_BAAJYR010000375.1:0-3383 GCF_057546605.1 Acidovorax sp. KPB24-03
CGCGTGCCGTGGTGCGCTCAGACCACCAGCGCGGTTGCGGCGCCCACGCCGCACAGCGCGGTCAGGCCCGCGAGCAGCCCCACATCGCGGCGCTCGTTGCCCGCGCGCCAGCCGAGGAACGTGGTGATGACCAGGGTCGCCAGCAGGCACAGCAAAATCAATTCGATCATGGACATGGCAGGGCTCTCCTTGGCTGATTGATCAACGGGGGTCGTGGGGCAAGGCGGGCGTTTCGCGGGGCTGGCCGCGCGAGGTCCACAGCGAGGCAGCGACCGAGCCGGCGATCAGGCCCGCGGTGACCAGCAGCGCATAGCCGATCGGGATCTTGTACAGGTCGATCAGCAGCATCTTCGCGCCGATGAACACCAGCACCAGGGCCAGGCCATAGGCCAGCAGGTGGAAGCGGCTCGCCAGGTCGGCCAGCAGGAAGTACAGCGCCCGCAACCCCAGGATGGCGAAGATGTTGGCGGTCAGCACGATGAACGGATCGTTCGTGATGGCGAAGATCGCGGGAATGCTGTCCACCGCGAAGATGATGTCGGTCGTGCCGATCAGCACCAGCACCACGAAGAGCGGCGTGTAGTGCTTGACGCCGCCGATCATCGTCGTGAGCTTCTCGCCGTCGAACGTGTCGGAGATGCGCATGCGGCCCCGCAGGAACTTCAGCACCGGGTTGGTGGCGATGTCGGGCTCCTTGCCCGCGGCCAGCCACATCTTCACGCCGGTGATGACGAGGAAGGCGCCGAACACGTACAGCAGCCAGTGGAACGTGGCCAGAAGCCAGGCACCGGCCAGGATCAGCACGGTGCGCAGCACGATGGCACCGATGATGCCGACGATCAGCGCACGCTTTTGGTATTCCGCCGGGACGGCGAAGTAGCTGAACAGCATCAGGAACACGAAGATGTTGTCCACCGACAGGCTTTTTTCCACCAGGTAGCCGGTGATGAACTGCATCGATACCGTGTTGGCCACCTCGCGGCCCTGCGAGCCGTTGAGATACCACCACAGAATGCCGACGAACACGAAGGCCAGCGAGAACCAGAGCACGCTCCAGCCCACGGCCTCCTTGGTGGTCACCTTGTGCGCCCCCTGGCGCTCCATGACCAGCAGGTCGATCCCGATTGCGACGACCACGAAGACGGCAAAACCCGCCCACATCCACCAAGTTCCAATGGTTTCCATGGCTTTAGCCTCCGATCGGTTGAAAGCCGTGCGGCGACGGCGGTTGGGGGAATGCCGAAGGCGGCGCAAGGGAAACGGGCTGCAGGTGGTTCATGGCTTGTTGGAAAAGTAATTGGAGGGAGAACGAACCGGACTGTGGGGCCGCCGCAGCCAGAAAAGAAGATGCCTTCCCGGTACCATTGCTTCGGTTTTTCCGAACCATTCCATTTTCCCCACCGCCCGCCCCGCCATGAGCCAGAGCTTCAACTACCGCCACCTATACTACTTCTGGGTGGTCGCCAAGGAAGGCGGCGTGGCCCGGGCGGCTGAACGGCTGGACATGGCGGTGCAAACCATCAGCGCCCAGGTGCGCTCCCTGGAAAAGGACCTGGGCGTGGCCCTGCTGCGCAGCGAAGGGCGCAACCTCGTGCTGACCGATGCCGGCGTGGCGGCCCTGCACGAGGCCGACCACATCTTCGCCCTGGGCGAGCAACTGCCCCTGCGCGTGCGCGAGGCCACCAGCGGGCAGGCGGTGCGGCTGAACCTGGGCATCTCCGACGGCATCGCCAAGCTGGCCGTGCACCGGCTGCTCACCCCCGTGCTGGACGAGCCCCACCTGCGCCTGCTGTGCCACGACGGCGAATTCCAGCCCCTGCTGGCCGAACTGGCGCTGCACAAGCTCGATGCGGTGCTGGCCGACCGCTCCGCCCCGCCCAACCCCGCCCTGCGCACCACCAGCCAGTTGCTGGGCACCAGCGCCATCGGCTGGTATGCGCCGCCGCTGTGGGCCCGCGCCGCCTCGCAGAACTTTCCGCACAGCCTGGCCGTGGTGCCCGTGATCCTGCCCACGGCCCACGCCGCGCTGCGCGCGCGCATCGACCACTGGCTGGAGCGAGAGCGCATCCGCCCCCGGCTGGCCGGGGAGTTCGAGGACAGCGCCCTGCTCAGCACCTTCGCCGCCGCCGGCATGGGCGTGATGCCGGCGCCCCTGCTGCTGGGCGAGCACCTGCAGCGCACCTACGGGCTGGAGCCGGTGGGCACCACGGCGGACGTGCACGAGCACTTTCACCTGATCTACAGCGCGCGCAAGGTGATCCACCCCCTGGTCACCCGGCTGGCCGAGGCCGGCGCGGCGGGGCTGCTGGGGGATGCGGCCACGGATTGAAAGGGATGAACCGGCCGCCGGGGCCGGGCATGGACCTGGCGCAAAAACCCGGCCCCGCGGCTACGCCACAATCAGGGGCATGAGCTTCGCCCCCCTCCAGAACGACACCTTCCTGCGCGCCTGCCGGCGCCAGGCCACCGACTACACCCCCCTGTGGCTGATGCGCCAGGCCGGCCGCTACCTGCCGGAGTACAAGGCCACGCGGGCCCGGGCGGGCAGCTTCATGGGGCTGGCCACCAACGTGGACTACGCCACCGAGGTCACGCTGCAGCCCCTGGAGCGGTTTCCGCTCGACGCGGCCATTCTGTTCAGCGACATCCTCACCGTGCCCGATGCGATGGGCCTGGGCCTGTCGTTCGCCGAGGGCGAAGGCCCGCGCTTTGCCCACGTGGTGCGCGACGAAGCGGCCGTGGCGGCCCTGGCCGTGCCCGACATGGACAAGCTGCGCTACGTGTTCGATGCGGTCACCAGCATCCGGCGCGCGCTCGACGGCCGCGTGCCGCTGATCGGCTTTTCCGGCAGTCCCTGGACGCTGGCCTGCTACATGGTGGAGGGCAAGGGCAGCGACGACTACCGCCTCGTGAAGACGCTGATGTACAGCCGCCCCGACCTGATGCACCGCATCCTGGCCATCAACGCCGACGCCGTGGCCGCCTACCTGAACGCGCAGATCGACGCGGGCGCCCAGGCCGTGATGGTGTTCGACAGCTGGGGCGGGGTGCTGGCCGATGGCGCCTTCCAGGCCTTCAGCCTGGCCTACACCAAGCGCGTGCTGGCCCAGCTCCAGCGCACCGGCGTGGACGGCACCGACGTGCCACGCATCGTGTTCACCAAGGGCGGTGCGCTCTGGCTGGACTCCATGAAGGACCTGGACTGCGAGGTGCTCGGACTGGACTGGACGGCCAATCTGGCCCGTGCACGCGCCCTGGTCGGCGGCGCGGTGGGTGGTCCCGGCAAGGCGCTTCAGGGCAACATCGACCCCAACGTGCTGTTTGCCCCGCCCGAGCAGATCGCGCTGCACACGCGCGCCGTGCTCGACAGCTTCGGCGCCCCC
>NZ_BAAJYR010000376.1:0-3370 GCF_057546605.1 Acidovorax sp. KPB24-03
GTGCCCCACCGCTGGCGCAAGCTGAGCGCGCCGGGAGGACCCCATGCGCCCGCACGCTACCTGACCTTCACCGCCTACCTGCAGGCCGCGCCCGAGGCGCTGCCCACCGCCGTGACCCTGACCGCACCCGGCACCGACTGCTCGGTGGCCCTGCAAATACCGGCGCCGCAGTGAGCGCCCCGAACCCGCCGAGAAAAACCAACACCATGAAGAACGCCAAAATCATCCTGCCGGGAGGCGCCGGCCTCGTGGGCCAGAACCTCGTGGCCCACCTGAAGCTGCACGGCTACCACAACCTCGTCGTGCTGGACAAGCACGCGAGCAACCTCGCCATCCTGCGCCAGGTGCACCCCGACATCGTGGCCGAGGACGCCGACCTGGCCGAGCCCGGCGCGTGGGAGCGCCACTTCGAGGGCGCGGACGTGGTGGTCATGCTGCAGGCGCAGATCGGCGCGCCGCAGGCCGACCCGTTCGTGCGCAACAACCTCACCTCCACCGGCCGCATCCTCGATCTGATCCAGCGCCACCGCATCCCGCAGACCGTGCACATCAGCTCCTCGGTGGTCGAGTCGGTCGCCCAGGACCACTACACCGAGACCAAGCGCGCGCAGGAAAAGATGGTGCTGGACAGCGGCATTCCCTGCGTGGTGCTGCGGCCCACGCTGATGTTCGGCTGGTTCGACCGCAAGCACCTGGGCTGGCTGTCGCGCTTCATGCGCAAGGTGCCGGTGTTCCCCATTCCGGGCAGCGGCCGCTACATGCGCCAGCCGCTGTACGCGGCGGACTTCTGCCGCATCATCGTGCGCTGCATCGAGGAGCGCCGCGTGGGCGGCGTGTTCAACATCACGGGGCTGGAGAAGGTGGACTACATCGACATCATTCGCCAGATCAAGGCCGCCACGGGCGCGGGCGCCTGGATCGTGAAGATCCCCTACGGCCTTTTCTACCTGCTGCTCAAGGTGTGGGCGCTGTTCGACAAGGACCCGCCGTTCACCGCCGACCAGCTCAAGGCGCTGGTGGCCCACGACGAGTTCGAGGTGATCGACTGGCCCGGCATCTTCGGCGTGCGCGCCACGCCCTTCGCAGAGGCCATCCACGAAACCTTCAACCACCCGGAATACAGCCGCGTGGTGCTGGAGTTCTGATGAGCGCGCAGACCCCCTCTCCTTCCGCATCCACGGCCGCCGCGCCGGGCCAACGCATCGCCGTGCTGGGCGCCGGCCCCATGGGCCTGGCCGTGGCCTACCAGCTCGCGCGCGACGGCCACCGGCCCGTGATCTTCGAGGCCGACGACCGCGTGGGCGGCATGACCGCGATGTTCGACTTCGACGGCCTGCCCATCGAGCGCTACTACCACTTCCACTGCACCTCGGACCACGCCTTCCTGCAGATGCTCGACGAACTGGGGCTTTCGGACCGGATGCGCTGGCGCGCCACGCGCATGGGCTACTGGTTCCAAAAGCGCCTGCAGCCCTGGGGCAACCCGGTGGCGCTGCTGCGCTTTCAGGGTCTGGGCCTGGTCGCCAAGTTCCGCTACGGCCTGCACGCCTTCCTGTCCACGAAGCGCACCGACTGGAAGCCGCTCGACGGCGAAGAGGCCACGGGCTGGATCCGCCGCTGGGTGGGCAAGGAGGCCTACGAGGTGCTGTGGCGGCGCCTGTTCGACTACAAGTTCTACGACCATGCCGGCAACCTGTCGGCCGCGTGGATCTGGAGCCGCATCCGCCGCATCGGCCGCTCGCGCTACAGCCTGATGCGCGAAAAGCTCGGCCACCTCGATGGCGGTTCGGCCACGCTGCTGGACGGCATGGTGGCCGACATCCAGCGCCACGGCGGCGAGATCCGCCTGTCCACGCCCGTCACCCGCGTGCGCATGGACGCCACGCGCGTGCAGGGCGTGGAGACCGCCCAGGGCTTCGAGGCCTTCGACAAGGTGGTGAGCACCATTCCCCTGCCCTACGTGCCGCGCACCATGCCCGACCTCCCGCCCGCGCTGCTGGCGCAGTACGGCGCGCTGCAGAACATCGCCGTGGTCTGCGTGATCGCCAAGCTGCGCCAGCCGCTGACCGAGAACTTCTGGCTCAACGTGAACGATCCGGACATGGACATTCCCGGCCTGGTCGAATACAGCAACCTGCGCCCGCTGGCGGAGTCGGTGGTGTACGTGCCGTTCTACATGCCTGGCGAGCACCCCAAGTTCGCCGAGCCCGACGCGGCCTTCCTCGACAAGGTGCGCCGCTACCTGAAGGCCATCAACCCGAAGCTGCAGGACAGCGACTTCCTGGCCCTGCGCGCCAGCCGCTATCGCTACGCCCAGCCCATCTGCCCGCCCAACTACCTGGACAGCCTGCCGCCCGTGCAGCTGCCCGTGCGCGGCCTGTGGGTGGCCGACACGTCCTACTACTACCCCGAGGACCGCGGCATCTCCGAGAGCATTGGCTTCGGGCGCCAGATGGCCGCGCAGGCGGCCGCGGCACCGGTCTAGGCCCCGCATGCTCGCGCAGTTCCGCTCCCGGCAGTTCGTGGCCTTCCTGGTGACCGGCGGCCTGGCCGCGCTCGCCAACTTCATCGCGCGCATCGTGCTCAACCAGTGGATGCCGTTTTCCTACGCCGTGGTGCTGGCCTACGGCGTGGGCATGGTCACGGCCTTCCTGCTGGCGCGCGCTTTCGTGTTCCAGGGCAGCCAGCAGTCGGTGCGCAAGTCCGCCGCGTTCTTCGTGCTGGTGAACCTCGTGGCCGTGGCGCAGACCTGGGCCGTGAGCCTGCTGCTGGCGCGCCAGGTGCTGCCCGCCCTGGGCGTGACCGCCTTCGTGCCCGAGATCGCCCATGCCGTGGGCGTGGCCGTGCCGGTGTTCACGAGCTACCTGGGCCACAAGCGCTGGTCCTTCGCCGACCGCGCATGAAGCCCGCCCACGCCGTCGCTGCGGCCGGGGCCTGCACGGCGGCCTACGTGGCCGCCCTGGTGTGGGCCGACGCGCGCAACCAGGTCTTCGCGCAACTGCCGCAGGTGCTCGCCTGGATGCCCTCGATGGCGGCGATCGCCTTCGCCTCCTACCTGCTGCGCTACCTGCGCTGGCGCTGGCTGCTGGCCCGCGCGGGGCACGCCGTGCCCTGGGGTGCGGGCTTTCTGGCCTACCTCTCGGGCTTCGCCTTCACCGCCACCCCCGGCAAGGTGGGCGAGCTGGTGCGCGTGCGCTACTTCGCGCGCGCCGGCGTGCCGGCGGCGCGCACCGTCTCGGCCTTCGTCTACGAGCGCGCGTTCGACCTGCTGTGCGTGGTGCTGCTGGCGGCGCTGGCCATCCCCGCGCTGCCGCTGTTCGCGGTGCTGGTGGCGTTCGTGGCGGGCATGATCGGCGCCGTCGTGCTGGTG